>QKGY01000367.1 GCA_003250235.1 Desulfuromonadaceae bacterium | reverse complement strand
TCGCCTACGGAACGGAAACTCTCGAAGATGCCGTCGCCGTAGAGAAACCCCTGATCGAACACGGAAACGACCGCTTCCTCGGCAGGGACAAACGCGCCGTTCAGATAGACCTCGTTCATGGCTTGTCTCCGGTTTTTTGCTGGTGAAAACGTTCTGCGTTTTCGATGCACCGGAGCACATCGACCGCCACTTTAAGCTCGTGCTTGCCGCCGCCGTAGGCCACCCCTTTCAGAGGCGTCACATCGGCAAAATCCCTTCCCCAGGCCAGGGTGATATGCTGGAGTCGCGGCACCTGGTTGTTGGTCGGGTCAAAGTCGAGCCACCCGGTGCCGGGCAGAAACGCCGAAAACCAGGCGTGAGACGCATCGGCACCAACCAGGCGCGGTTTACCGGGGGGGGGAAGCGTCTCGATATAGCCGCTGACATAGCGCGCCGCCAGCCCCTGGGAGCGCAGGCAGCCGATAGCCAGATGGGCGAAGTCCTGGCAAACGCCGCTGCGATGCTCCAGAACATCCTTGAGCGGGGTGGCAATGGTAGAAAATTCCGGATCGTACCTGAACTCCCGGTAGATCCTCTCCATCAGGTCGTGGACCGCCTCGACAAAGGGGCGGCCGGGAGCGAAAGACGGGCGGGCGTACTCGGTCAGGGCATCGTCGCCAAGAACGTTGGGCGACTCGAGGGTAAACTGCGAGGCTTCGATCACCTCGGGGGTGTGGTCGGTACGCAGGCTCTCCCGCACCGTCTCCCAGGGAGTATTCGGAGCGTCGGCATGCAGGGTGTTCGGCAGTACCTCCACTTCGCTCACGGCGGTGACGATCAGCTGATCGTGCGGCTGCTGGATGGAAAAATAGCTGGTACGGTTGCCGAAATAGTCGAGACGCTCGTAGTGATCGTTAGGGAGAGGATCTATCTTCAAGCTGGCCGCGATCACCTTCTGAAACGACAGCTCGCGCGGCAACAGTCGGGCCTCGTTGTAACAGAGTCCGACCAGGGCTTCGTACGTGAATTCGGTGGTATGGACAACGCGGTATTTCATACTTCTTCGTCCGGCTGTTGCAGAGAGAGTTGCTGAGTGGGCTGGGAGTGGCTGAAGTACGTGCTGGTGATCACGTCGGAGAGCCGCCACAGGCTCGCGGCCTGCCGAGCCAGCAGGTCATCCAGTTCCTGACGGAAACCCTGTTCCTTGCAGTCCTGGGACAACTTGGCCGAATCGGCCAGACGCAGTTCGGTGTACGCTTCGAGGATACAACGCTCGTCCTCGGTGAGCCGCTGCGACACCTGGTTGTGGGGCAGATCGGCAATGTGTTTCTGTAATCGATTGAGCTGATACGCCAGGGAGCGCGGATGGTTCTGGTCCATCAGGACCAGCTCGAGCACTGTCGGCAGGTGCATGTACGAGCGGTAATGGCGGCGGAAGGTGTTGAGGCTGTCGCAGATAACCAGAACGGTCTCCATCAGCTGCCTCTGGATGGATTCCTCCATGCAGGGCACCAGCGTGGCCCGCACCAGGGAGATCAGCCCCAGGGCCCGCTCCAAACGGCGACCGATATCGTGCAGTACCCAGCCCGCCTCACGGGTCATGCTCTCTGACGTGAGGCCGCTGAAAGCCACCAGCTGCATAATCAGTTGGTCGAGGCGGTCCTCGGTGCGATAACTCGCAGGCCCCGGGGTCTCGTCATCCTCGGCCCAGTCCATGCGAATGGCATCGACCACCCGCCAGATCTCCCCAGGCCAGCGGTCTCGCACCGTCATGGCCACCTGTCCGAAAGACTGCAGGATGGAAGCGAGGCTGCCGGCCCGCTCGGTATCCAGCAGAAGCGAATGCAGTTCGGCCCTGGGCTTACGCAGGCGTTTCTCACTCTCCTCGCCAACAAAACCGGGATAGGTGCCGGTCACATGGGTCAGGGCACGCAGCAGACTGTAGATATAGGGTTTGGGAATGCCCCCGTTGGCGTCGCGCAGCTCGCGGCGCAGCAGAAAGATGGAGCGCAGCAGCCGGGCCGTCCCTTCGGCGCGCTCCACGTAGCGGCCGGCCCAATAGAGATTGTCCGCGGCACGGCTCGGCAGCGGTTCGCCCCGGAAAGGCAGCACCTGATCGTGCTTGGGTTGCCGCCACAGGCTGACGAACTTGACCGGCTCCTTGGAGAGCACCCAGGCGTCCTTGCTCAGGCCGCCGGCCCGGTTGGAGACCACAAGATTCCCTTCCTGGGGCGAGATGAGGGTCAGGCCGCCGGGCATGGCGACATAACCGTCGTCCCCGGCCACCAGAAAGGAGCTGAGGATAGAATGGCGCGGGGCGATCCAGCCGTCCACCAGCGAAGGAACGGTGGAAAAGCTCACCACCTCTTGGCCAGTGTACAGATGGGGCTTGCGCAGAATGCGCTCGCGCAGCTCCGCCCGCTCGTTCTCCGAAAGCTGGGCCCCGAACAGGGAGCCCACTCCCCGTGTCCTCTGGATCGGCTTGATGACCAGCCGATGCAGGTTCTCCAGGACGAAGTTTCTCTCCCGCTCCTGTCCGCACCACCAGGTGGCCACAGAGGGAAGCTTGAGATCCTCCCCCAGGAAGTAGCGGCTGATCCCCGGCAGAAAAGCCATCAATCCCGGATTCTCCAGCACCCCGGCGCCGATGGGGTTGGCGATGGCCACATGGCCGAGCCTCGCGGCCTGCAGCAGACCGGTGATCCCCAGGCGCGAATCCTCGCGCAGCTCAAGAGGATCGCAGAAGGCGTCGTCGATCCGTCGCAGAATGACGTCCACCTGATGCAGCCCCTCGAGAGACTTCAGCCACACCCGGCCGTCGCGGACGCTCAGGTCGTCCCCCTGAACCAGGGTGTAGCCCAGGTAATTGGCGAGATAGGCGTGTTCGAAGTAGGTCGGGCTGTAGGGGCCCGGCGTCAGGACGACAATACGGGGGTCTTCGCGGTTCTGCGGTGCCAGGCGGGCCAGGCGGTCGCGCAACGGCTGGAAAAACCCGGCCAGGCGCTTGACGTGACTGTCCCGGAACAAAGCCGGGGCGATGCGCGTCATCACCATGCGGTTTTCCAGGGCATACCCCGCCCCGGCCGGAGACTGTGCCTTGTCGTCGAGAACCCACATGCGGCCGTCCGGACCACGGGCAAGCGTTGAGGAACAGAGGACCAGCGGGCGGGTGCCGCCGGGATAGGGGATGCCGACACAGGAACGCTGGAACCCGGCATGCCCGTAGATCAGCTCGGGGGGCAGAAGGCCCTGTTTGAGAAGATTCTGGGGGCCGTACAAATCGGAGAAGATCAGGTTGAGCAGCTCGGCACGCTGCTTCAGCCCCGCTTCGATCACCACCCATTCGTCACTGCTGATGAACAGGGGGATGGGATCGAGTTGCCAGGGACGGCTGCTTCCCCGTATGCCCTCGTTGACATTGAAGGTAACGCCGTTTTCACGCAGCAGGCGCATCGCCATCTGCCGGCGGCGCTCCAGCCCATCCCGCCCGAGCTGATCGAGCTCGCGCATGAGGGGCTTCCAGTAGGGAAGCAGAGTGCCCTCGCGGGCGTACATTTCATCGTATTCACCCAGACGGGTGGCGTAATGTTGTGTGACCCCGGGGGTCTTCCGGTTGGCTTGGGGCACGGGGGCTCCTTGATTGCATCATTGGATTGGGTGTTTTGCGTTTGGTTCACAGTGTAGCTTGATTTTGAATTTTTTTCTTCAGAAGTTTTAGGTGAAGAGACGACAATTTTGATTTGTTAAAGGAAAAATCTGACCCGGCAAGCGCGTACGACCGGGCACCTTTTGGAAGGACAAAGGGACGGGTGGCGTCAGGGGGAGCGACCCTTTGGTTTTGATTTCTGCTCGGCAAAGATCAAAACCGGCGGTTGCGCCCGCCAGACGCCTTACTTTTTGACCAAGCCATCAAAAAGTAAGCAAAAAGTGGCTTCTTTTATTTCTGTTGCCAGATTCCTCTGGCCTCGCTGAAATTTCCCGGTTCAAGAAGCTCTCCGCTCTGACTCAACGAAAAGCAACGGCCCCGGGCTCACTGCGTTCACACGGGTTAAATTGTTCCCTCGCTGCATCTATTGCTCTGGCCTGCCAAGCACTACCAGTTTAAGGCCTGTGCCTTGATTTTCCTGTCTGCTTCTCTCCCCGTCTGACGAAGCCGGAGCGGAGTGGACATTTTGGGAATAGACGGGCAAATGTCCGAAGCGAAGCAAGTTTTTGCCCGTCCCCAAAATGTCTGCGCAGCGCAGGGTACCCGAAGGGCAAGGAAGCCGGGCGGCCTTCTCTTGCTTACTTCTCTTGGCCGTCAAGAGAAGTAAGGCGTTCGGCGGGGCGCAACCCGCCGGTTTTGATTCGCTAGAAAAAAAATTCCAGGGGCAGCAGCCCCTGGAACGTGATTTTAGGTTCTTGCCAGAGAAGTAAAAGCTAAAGGATGCCTCATCAGGAGAACATTATCATCCCGGCAGCCGTCGCAAATCGACGGTATAGGGAAACTCCTCGTTCGTCTCCTCTTCAGGAGGTACCATGGGACGCACCCCACCGGCTTCGGGAATCAGTGTTCCCAGACCGGAGGTGGGAGGCGGAGGGGCCTGGATCGCCCCGGAGTTGGCGCCTATCTCCCAGAACCGGGTAATCCGGCGCGCCTCGGCTTCGAAGGCGTTGACAGGGAAGACGTCGTAGCTGCGCCCGCCGGGATGGGAGACATGGTAGGTGCAGCCGCCGATGGTCAGCCCGCTCCAGGTGTCGATGACATTGAACACCAGGGGCGAGTGGGGGCGGATCATCGGGTGCAGAGCCGAAGGGGGCTGCCAGGCCCGATAGCGCACGCCGACCACGTACTCCCCTTTGCGCCCTGTACTGCGCAGTGCCAGTCGACGCCCGTTGCACACCACGGCATGTCGGGGTTCGGTCAGTCCGCGGATGAGGAACTGGAGGCGCTCCACCGAGGAATCGACAAAACGGGCC
>QKGY01000219.1 GCA_003250235.1 Desulfuromonadaceae bacterium | reverse complement strand
GAAGGATCAGCGTTCTGTAGTTCGCCGAGATAGTTCTTCGGCCGTTCCGTAAGGTAATTCATGGGATTGGTTTCGGCCAGAGCCCCGATATCACCGGCATCCCCATGAACAATCCGGTTGGCCACCTGCATGGCCACCGCGCTGCGCATGGAGCCGACGGCTTGCTCCATGGTGGCCCGTTCGACGTCAACCAGCAGATCAAAATATTTGTTCAGGCCGACGGTAAAAAGGATAGCGACCAGCCCCACCACCACGATGAGTTCGAGCAGGGTGAAGCCCGCCTCCCCCTGATGTGTCGGTTTTTTGACTCGCCCTGATGCGGCCCTCATCTCAGCGCACGACCTGCGACAGGTTCCACATGGGGAGAAAGACCCCCAGCGCCAGCACCAGCACCATTGCGCCGATAAAGACAATGAGAATCGGTTCGATAGCGCTGGTGATGTTTTTGAGATCGTAGTCGACCTCGCGCTCGTAGAACTCCGCTACCTCGAGCAGCATCTGGTCGACGGCACCGGTCTCCTCTCCCACCGCCAGCATCTGCAGCACCAGGGGGGTGAACATCCCCGTGGAACGGGCGCTGCGGGTGAGGGTGTCGCCTCGCTCGATGCCGTTGCGCATCTGTTCGAGGCGCTCGCCGACAAAGCTGTTGTCCACCGCCCGTGCCGTGAAACTCAGCGCCTGCACCAGAGGCACTCCGGCGGAAAATCCCATGGAAAAAGCCCGGGAGAAGCGTGTCAGGGTAGCCCGAAGGATGATACTTCCGACTACCGGCAGACGCAGTTTCAGTTTGTCCCAGGTATATTTTCCCTTGTCGGTTCTGAGCCAGCGCCGCACGCCGTAAAAGGCCAGAACCAGAATGATCAGGATGTGTGGCCAGTACGACACCGAGAAGCGGGAAATCCCCAGGATGATCCGCGTCGGCAGGGGGAGCTCGGCGCCGAAGCCCTTGAAAACCTTCTCGAAAGTCGGGATAACGAAGAGGCTCAGGATGGCAATGGCAATACTGATGGCCACCACCACGAAGGTGGGGTAGCGCATCGCCTGCTTGACCCGGTCGATGGTGTCTTTCTCCATGGTCAGGTAAGTGGCCACCTGCAGGAACGTTTCGTCGAGTTTGCCGGTGTTCTCCCCCACTTGCACCATGCTGGTGAGCAGGGGCGGGAAGATTTTCGGATACCGAGCCAACGCCCCGGAGAGGTCGCGGCCGCTCTCCAGGTCGTCGCATACCGCTTTGAGGGTACGCCCCATCGCCGGCTTGCGAGCGGTCTCCGTCAGCCCCTTGAGGGCACGGATCATGGGAACCCCGGCCTTAGTGAGGGTATGCATCTGACGGCAGAAGAGGATCAGGTCCTCAATCTCCACCCCGCCGTTACGTTCGAACTTTTCTCGCAGCAGAGTCCAGAGATCGACGGAGGCGGACACCTCCTCGACAGCAGCTGCGCGGCGACGGCATCGGCGGACGGCGCTTCGACCGTCCCCTCGTACAGCTCGCCCCGGGCGCTGCGCGCCTTGTAGTGAAAGTTCGCCATTCCCTAGTCGCCCAAAGTCAGAATTTTGACTCGTCTTAGTGACACGTCCATCAGCTCTTCTGCACCGGTTCGGCCCCCACGCCTTCAGCCTCTTCCACCTGCCCGGCGATGCGCAGCACCTCGGCCAGGCTGGTCACGCCGCGAGCCGCATACTGCAGAGCGCAGACCGTCAGGGGCTGAAAACCCTTCTGCTGCCGGGCGGCGTTGGCAAAGGCCGCATTGTCGTTGCGCCGTAGCGCGTCGGCCAGGGCATGATCGATTTCAAGCAGCTCGAAGATACCGATACGGCCGTGATAGCCGGTGTTATTGCAGTTGGGACATCCGGTCCCCTTCTTGAACTTCAAGGCCTTGCCTCGGTCGCCGAGGGTGGCGTTAAGCCAGCTCTGTTGCCGCGCATCGGGAAGAGCGTCGACCGTGCAGCTGTCGCACACGCGACGCACCAGACGCTGGGCCAGCACGGCGTTGAGGGCGCTGGCCACGATGTATCCCTCCGCCCCCATGTCGAGCAGACGCAGGGCGGTACTCACGGCATCATTGGTATGCAGGGTCGAGAGGACCATGTGGCCGGTCATTGCAGCGCGCAGGCCGATCTCCGCCGTCTCCTGATCGCGCATCTCGCCGACCAGGATGATGTCGGGGTCCTGGCGCAGCCCGGCGCGCAGCACACTGGCGAAGGTCAGGCCGATGCGGGGATGGACCTGCACCTGGTTGACCCGCGGCAGGCGGTACTCCACCGGGTCTTCGACGGTGATGATCTTCTTTTCCGCCTGGTTCAGTTCGTTGAGGGCGGCATAGAGCGTGGTCGTCTTGCCGCTTCCGGTGGGGCCGGTGACCAGAACCATGCCGTGAGGGCGAGTCACCAGGGTGCGAAAACGTCCGAGCAGGGTCTCGGGCATGCCGACCTGGTTGAGGCTCAAGATGCCGCTCGACTGGTCGAGCAGACGCATGACCACGGCTTCGCCGAACTGCAGCGGCATGGTGGAGAGACGCACGTCGATGCTGCGACCGCGCACCTTGATGTTGAAGCGGCCGTCCTGAGGGAGGCGGCGCTCGGAGATGTCGAGACCGCTCATCAGCTTGAGCCGTGAGACGAGAGCAGCAGCGATGCGTTTCTCCTTCATCACCTGCTCCTGCAGCACCCCGTCGATGCGCTGGCGAATGCGCAGCACCTTTTCGTCGGGCTCGATGTGGATGTCCGACGCCCCCACCTGCACCGCATCCTCGAACAGGGTGCGCAGCAGACGAACCACCGGGGCATCCTCGAGCTGGCTGTCGGGGAGCAGGTCGGCCAGATTGACGTCGCCCTGGGAGAGCTCTTCCCCCAGCTCCTCGGCGATGTTGACGATCTCGTCGGTGCGACGGTAGACCGTATCGATGGTGCGCAGCAGGTCGGTTTCGCGCACCACGGCAAGATTGATGTTGCGCTTGAGGATCTTGACCAGCTCGTCGTACGCGTAGATGTCCGTCGGATCGGCCATCCCCACCAGCAGGTGGTCCGGCGCCTCGGACAGCACGATGGCCCGGTAGCGACGGGAATAGGTTTCCGGAAGCAGGCGCACCTTGTCGGCATCGTACTGGTACAGTTTGAGATCGACATAGGGAATCTGCAACTGTTCGCCGAGAAACTCCAGGAACCGCTGGGAGCTCAGATAACCAAGCTCGATCAGAGTGTTGCCGAGCTTGGTCCCGGTCTTTTTCTGGGTGGCCAGCGCCGTTTCCAGCTGCTGCTCGGTAATGATGCCGTTCTGGACCAGCAGGTCGCCGATGCGGATTTTTTTCCGTACTACGCTCATGGTGTCACTCTCTGTTTCACGGTTTCCCGAAACGCCTCATCATTTATCCCTGCGGGGATCAGCGCTCCAGGGCGGCAATGCGCCCCTGCACGTAAGCCACCAGGTCGGATCGGAGGTTCCCGCGTGCCAGGGACTGCCGGTAGGCATCCAGGGCTTCGCGAGGTCGGCCGTCGCTCTCCAGGGCAATCGCCATCCCCATCCAGGTGAGCCCGTTGCCCGGTTGAATCTGCAGAACGCGACCATAGGCCTCGGCGGCCTCGGCATATCGGCCCAGACGCTGGAAGACTGCCGCCAGCAGCAGATGGTACTCCGGGTCCGCATCGACAGAGGGCAGAGGCGCAGCTTCAAGCACCGCCGCGGCGGTGCGGACCTCACCCTGATCCACCAGGATGCGGGCATACCCCTTGCGGAAAGGGGCGTAGTCGGGCGCCAGATCCAGCCCTTCGCGGTAAAGCGGTACCGCCTCGCTAATACGGCCGGATGCGAGGAGAAGCCCCGCCAGAGCCTCCCGGGCCTCCTTAGAACCAGGCATCATCCGAAGCGCCTCGCGAAAAGCGGCTTCGGCACCAGCGACCTGTCCGTTCTTGAGGGCATCCTCTCCCTTGGCCAAAGCGACACGGGACTTTTCCTCCGGAGACAGGGGCCTAGGGGTCTTTTTCAACGTCCCTGCCGACGAAGCAGGCCGGGTGACGGTCTTCGGCGTCGGTTCCGGCTTCGGCGCGGCTTTGACAGTGTCTTTCGCGGCAGTCGCCGGGGGAACCACGGAGACTGCGGGCTGCTCAACCGGCGTTGGCTCAACCACGGACTGGGAGGATGGCCTTTCGACCGCAGCGGGCTCTTCCACGATGGCGGAAGCCGTCGGTGTCTCGGGCTCGGGGGCAGGTTCCTGAGCCGTGTCGCGCACCGGCACCTTGTTGCGCGCGGGGATCTCTTCCGTCACGCGTATCGGAACCTCGGCGACAGAGCGCGACTCCCGAAAGGCGACAATGCCCCACCACCCCAAGGCCACGGCCACGAAAACTCCCGCGACAAGAAACAGTCCCCTCGCCCGTGAAAAACGCTTCGACGGCGCTCCGCCCGTCGGCAACCGGGTGCCTGGTGGGTTTACGGGCGACGCCTGACGGCGTTCCAGGTCCTTGAGCATCTGGTTGATCAGACTCATGAAACGCCCCCGCGAACGAAATAGACCAGCGCCGAAATCTCCAGCAGGATCATGAAAGTCAGACCGCCATAGACCCAGGGCAGAAAACTGCCGAGGACCGGCTCGGCATCTTCGGTATCGCGGACGGCGGCTCGCAGGTGCATGGCCGTCACATGCCGCTGGCCCTGCCCGTAAGCCGCCAGAAGCGCTTTATGACTCAGGATGTTGATCAGGCGGGGGATGCCGCGGCTCCCTTGGGCCAGGAGCTTCAGGGCCGAGGCGGAAAACAGGGCGCCTCCCTGATGGCCGGCCACCAGAAGACGGTGAGCGACATAGCCGCGCACGCCTTCCGGATCGAGGGGAAGAAGGCGGTAGCTGAAGGCGAGACGCTGGCGCAGTTGCCGTAGCGAGGGATGCGCCAGGCGTTCGTCGAGCTCGGGCTGGGCAAACAGGACGATCTGCAGCAGTTTGCGCTTCTCCGTCTCCAGGTTGCTGAGCAGGCGCAGGGCTTCCAGGCTCTTGCCCGGCATGACTTGGACCTCGTCGATGCACAGCACCACCCGGCGCCCCTCGCTGCCGAGCGCGATCAGCCGGGCGTTGATCCCTTTGAGAAGCTCGTTGACCGTAGCCGACTGCGGCAACGAAAGGCCGAGTTCGTCGGCGAAAGCCCGGTAAAGCTCCGCGGGATCGAGCAGGGGATTGGGCAGATAGGCCGTGACCCATTCCTCCCCATCGAGAGCATCCAGCAACTTGCGGCACAGCAGCGTCTTGCCGGTGCCGACCTCGCCGACGATCTTGACGAACCCCTCCCCCGTGCGCAGCGTCACCAGCAATACCTCCAGCGCTTCGCGATGGCTGATGGTGTTATAGAAATAGCTGGTGTCCGGGGTCAGGGAGAAAGGCGGCTCACTCAGCCCGAAATGTTCCAGGTATACCATAGGGGTTCCCCGTCCGATCGATGCTTAGGGCGGCTACCAGGTGCGGCCAACCGCGCCGCCGAGCGCCTTGACGCGGTTGCGGGTCGTCTCGAGTTCCCGGTCCCAGCTCTGAGCGTTTTCCACCACCTGGGGACGCAGCAGGATGACCAGCTCGCTCTTTTTCGAGACCATCTGCTTGTGGGAGAAGAGGTTACCCAGCAGGGGAATCCGGCCGAGAACCGGCACTGAGGCTCTCTGGTTGACGGTCTGGTTTTTCATCAGGCCACCGATCACCACCACCTGGCCGCTATGGGCGCTGACGATGCTGTCCGACTCGCGCACGCTGGAGAGGGCCAGGGGGAGCTGCTGCTCCTGGTTCGCCACGGTGATGGTCTTCTGCTGGTCCTGCACATCGCTGACCGTCGGGTGAATGTGCAGGGTTACCTGCCCGTCCCCGTCGATCTGCGGGGTGACATCGAGGGCGATGCCGGAGAAGAACGGCGTCAGGGTGATATCCGGAGTCGTGGTGGTCGTGGTGCCGGTAACGGTGGTGCTGGAGACATCGGTGACGAAGAACTCGTCGGTGCCCACCTTGATGACCGCCTTCTGGTTGTTCACCGTGGAGATGCGCGGACTGGAGAGAACCTGCACGTTGCCCTGCGATTCAAGCAGCTCGATAAAAGCGGTGAAATCCTTGAGGTTCAGTGCGGCCGAGAAGACACCGCCGAACGCGGAAACAGGAATCGATCCTGTAGCGGCAGCCGAGGTAGGAACCGTCAAATCTCCGGACAGACCGGCGAGATCGGACGTTCCGCTATTGAAATAGGTTCCACCGCCGGTCTGGCCGATCACCACCGACTTGCCGTCGCCGGGTTTGCCGAGGGCCGCCCAGTTGATCCCCGACTGGTAACCGTCATTGAGTTCGACCTCCAGGATCTTGGCCTCGAGGATAACCTGGCGCTGCAGGTTGCCCTGCATGGCGGACAAATACCCTTCCACCTCGCGCAGCTCTTCGGGCATGGCCCG
>QKGY01000412.1 GCA_003250235.1 Desulfuromonadaceae bacterium | reverse complement strand
GGTCGTACTCCGAATCGGAAATCTCCGGACGATCCAGAACATGGTAAAGAGTGTTGTGATGTCGGATGATGCGGCTGAGTTCGCCGTGGCGGGCCAAAGCCTGGCGTTGATCCATGGATACAGTCCTCTGTGGATGTTCTGTCGATGACGCGGAATCAGGCGGGAAGTCCTGGGGGGATTTATAGCAGGGAATGTCGGCGTTTTCAACAGGTTGCACGCAATGTCAGTTGAATAATCGCCGGTGCTGGGTTAAACTTCCCCCCAATTATGATGATTGTATGGATCTGCGCCTGTCGCTGGAGAGACTGATGTTTCAATCCGATGAGTTCTGGCTTCGCCTGGTCATTCTGGGCGTTCTCTTTTTACTTTCCGCGTTTTTCTCCGGTTCGGAAACCGCCCTGATGTCCCTGGACAAGCTGCGCCTGAAGTATCTGGTGCAGAAAAAGAGACGCGGCGCGGACCGTCTCGAGGCCCTTCTGCAGAACCCCGAGTATCTGCTGGGAGGCATCCTCGTTGGCAACAACCTGGTCAATATCGCCATCTCCGTTTTCGCCACCGGCCTTTTTGTCCAGCTCTACGGAGATCGGGGTGAGTATCTGACGATCCTGCTGCTCACGCCGGTGCTGCTGATCTTTTCCGAGGTGCTGCCCAAGAGTTATGCGGCCAAGCAGTCGGAGGCTCTGTCCTTTGTCGTCCTGCGTCCCATCGGCGTGGTTCTTCGCATCCTCTCGCCCGCCGTCTGGCTGATTACGGGAGTCACCCGCTTTCTGGCGCGGCTGATTCCCGGCGAAGGGGAGAAGCCCATCATCTCTGAAGACGAGATCCGCAGCCTGATCACCGTGGGCGAGCAGACCGGCGTCGTTCACAAGGAGAAGCGCCGCATGCTGCATGGCATCTTCGATCTGGCGGAGATGCGGGTGCGCGATGTGATGATCCCGCGCTTCGAAGTGGTGGGGATCGAGGTCCATTCCAGTTTTGCCGAGGTGCTGACGCTGGTGCAGCATGCCCACCACTCGCGCTTCCCCGTTTACGATGAGAATCTCGACAGCATCGTCGGCATCATCCACTCCAAGGATATCCTGAACTATGTCGACCGCCCCGAAAATTTCCGCCTGACGGACATCGCCCGCAAACCTTATTTCGTCCCCGAATCCAAAAGGATCGAAACTCTTCTGCAGTCTTTTCGCAAGAAGAAGGTTCACCTGGCCATCGTCGTCGATGAATACGGCGGGGTCGAGGGGATCGTCACCCTGGAGGACATCTTCGAGGAGATCGTCGGTGAGATTCAGGACGAATACGATGTTGAGGAAGAGATGATCCGCGAGCTCGCTCCCGGCTCCTATATCATCGACGGCAGCACCTCGCTGCGTACCATCAACAAGCGCTTCCAGCTTCACCTTTCCGAAGAGCATGCCACGACCCTGGCCGGCTTCCTTATGCGGGTTCTCGGCACCATCCCCCAGGAGGGGGAGAGCTGCCAGTCCGAAGGGGTCCTGTTTACCGTCCGAAAGGTGGTTGACCGGCGGGTCGAAGAGATTGAAATGCTGCTGCCGACCCCTCCCCAGACTCCCTGATCGGTTTCCTTCCGTTTCGACATTCCCAAACGGCCCCCTCAACGAGGGGGTTTTTTTGTGCCCGTTCGATTCTAAACCCTTAAAAGAGGGGAATTATCTCCTTGACAACCTTCTGGGGCGCGGATATAGTTTCCCACAAAGTGTAATTTAGTGCCATTTTGGACCAAAAGAGGGCAATGAGCTTCCAGGGCGAATTCTACAATTCCATCGATCCCAAGGGGAGGGCCAGTATCCCCGCCAGGTTCCGCGAGATTCTCGCGGATGCCTATGGGGATGAGCGCCTGGTTGTCACCAAGAACTGGGATGGCGGTCTGAGTGCCTACCCGGTGACCGTGTGGGAGAAAAACCGGCAGAACGTGGAAAATCTCCCGCCGGGTCCTCAAAAGAATGCCGCTTACCGGCTCGTCGTCGCGCCGGCGACCGAATGTTCGTTCGATAAGCAGGGAAGGATTCTGATCCCGGAGTCTTTGCGCCTGCACGCCAATCTCGAACGGGATGTCGTTGTTGTCGGCATGTCCGAACGTATCGAAATCTACAGCGAGGCCAAGCACGCCGAGGTCACTCAGTCGGCTGTTGCCTTTGTTCAGGATAATCCGCAGTTCATGGCGGATCTGGGGTTCTAAGTCTTGCCCGGCCAGGAGTTCGTCCACCTCTCGGTGATGCCTGATGAGGTCATCGCCTGCCTCGATCCGAAGCCCGGTGGGATCTATGTGGACGGTACGGTTGGTGGTGGCGGGCATGCCCGCCTCATTCTGGAGGCCAGTTCCCCGGATGGTCGCCTGATCGGTCTGGACAGGGACCCCGCAGCGCTGAAGAAAACGTCGGACGTCCTCGCTTCCTATGGGGACCGGGTGGTGCTGCGGCACAGTAACTTTTCCGACGCCCGGGAGGTTTTGGCTTCCCTGGGAGTGGAGGCGGTGGACGGGATCCTTTTCGATCTCGGCGTGTCCTCCCATCAGTTGGATGCCGTGGAAAGAGGTTTCTCCTTTCGCGGCGAAGCGCCGCTCGATATGCGGATGGATACCACCGGCGGGATGACGGCGGCTGACGTGGTGAACACGGCCGGGGTGGAGGAGTTGACCCGCATATTCCGCGAATTCGGCGAAGAGCGCTGGGCCGGACGTATCGCACGTCGCATAGAGACGGTCAGGGCCGTGGCACCGTTGGAGACGACCCGTCAGTTGGCCGAACTGGTTCGGGACGCGGTGCCGGGCGGGCACAAGCCATCGAGGATTCATCCGGCCACCCGGGTGTTTCAGGCGTTGCGGATTCACGTGAACGGCGAACTGGACCATGTCACCATGGGGATTGCCCGGGCGATAGACCTGCTCAGGCCCGGTGGACGCCTCGCGGTGATCAGCTTCCATTCCCTGGAGGACCGGATCGTCAAACAGTTTTTTCAGCAGGAATCCCGTGGCTGCATCTGCCCGCCGCGGATCCCATACTGCACCTGTGGCCATAAAGCCCGGGTGGAGGTTCTTACCCGCAAGGCTCTGCGTCCCAGCGAGCAGGAGATCGCGGTGAACCCCCGGTCGCGCAGCGCCGTCCTGAGGGCGGTTCGGCGGCTTGACTGAGGGATGGATCTCTGGAAGAGGTCAAGGAGGTAGCTATGTCGGAACTCATTTTAAGAGCGTTTCCCCGATTCGGTGGACTCAGTTTTCAGAAACCGAAGTTGTTTTCTCTGCTGGTTTTCATCAGCCTGCTGCTCATCCTCTCGCTGTTTTTTGTCTGGTCACGTATCCAGGTGATCAACCTGGAATATCAAATTTCCAGCTATGAGGTGCAGTTGCGCGAGATGCACCAGGAAAACAAGAAGCTTTGTCTTGAATCCGCCAGCCTGCGAAATCCTGCGCGCATCGAAAGGGTGGCCAAAAATGAGCTGGGACTCAAGTTTCCCACTCCGCAGCAGGTGATTACGGTTAGGTAGGGTTCTTCGGGAGTGTGACATCATGGATTTGCTGGATCCAAAGGAAAAACTGGACCTGTGGCAAGCGATGCAGGAACTGGTTGACAGCCGGAAAAAAAAGAGGTCTCTCCACCTTGCCGGGGTGGTGGGCCTTTTTTTCTGTATGGGGATTGTCGTACTGGTCCTGGGGGCCTGTTATCACGCGAGCGAAGCAGGGGATGAACGCGAATCCCGTTTTGAATCGAAGGCTTCTGTAGATGCTCCAGGCCTCCAGACAGGCCGGGGAGGGGACGATGCCCCGTTGATCATCCATTTGTAAAAGGATTTTTCAGAAGAATGACCTTGGATAAACAGGAGAAATGGGGACGCTATCGCATCCGGTTTATCGGCTTCTGCTTCCTGGTGGCCTTTGCCCTGATCTCCGTACGCGCTTTCGATATCCAGGTTCTCAAGCAGGAAGAATGGCAGAAGAGGGCTGAGAAGCAGCACCAGAAGGTGATTCCCCTGGCTCCCAAGCGGGGAACGATCTATGACGTCAATGGCGACGAGATGGCCCTGAGTGTAGAAGTCGATTCAATCTATGTCGATCCGCGCAAAGTCAGCGACGTTGACGCCGAGTCAAAAGCGCTGGCTGCAGCGCTTTCGCTGCCCAAATCGGCAGTAAGAGCCAAGCTGACCTCGGGCAAGAGCTTTGTCTGGCTCAAGCGCCGTGTAGCGCCGCGCGAAAGCGAGCAGGTCAAAGCGCTGGATCTGGCTTGCGTGGACTTTATCAAGGAACACAAACGCTACTATCCCAACGCCGAGATCGGTGCCCAGGTGATCGGTTTTGCCGGCCTCGACCCCGAAGGGCTCGAGGGGGTGGAGCTGATGTACGATTCGCAGATTCTCGGTCAGGGCGGGTACCTGGTGACGGAAAAGGACGCTCTTGGCCGGGGCATGGGCTTGGGAGAGCAGCAGGTTCAGGGACAGAGCCAAGGGTATAGCGTATACCTGACCCTGGACAAAAATCTCCAGTACATCGCCGAAAAGGAACTGGATGCCGGCATCCGTGCGGTAAAGGGTCGGGCCGGGGCCGTGGTCGTCCTCGATCCTGCGACCGGAAAGGTGCTGGCCATGGCCAGCCAGCCCGATTACAACCCCAACGCGTTTTCCAATTATCGGCCGTCACAATGGCGTAACCGGGCGATCTGCGACACCTTTGAACCCGGATCGACCTTCAAGATTTTTCTGCTGGCGGCGGCCCTGAACGAAGGGGTGATCAAGCCGGGGCAGAAAATCTATTGCGAAAAGGGTTCCTACAAAGTGGGCGGAAAGGTTATCCATGACCACAAGCCCTATGAGAAGCTAAGCATTACCGAAGTTCTGAAATACAGCTCCAATATCGGCGCGGCTAAAATCGGCAAAGCGCTGGATTTTATCGATACATCGAAAAGTTCGGATTCGGAAAAAAGACGGGGATCGACCTCCCCGGAGAAGTGGTGGGGCTGGTACGCAACCCGTCGAGCTGGTTCGAAGTGGATCTGGCCGCCATCTCCTTCGGGCAGGGCTTGAGCGTCACGCCGATCCAGCTGGCGGCGGCTACGGCAGCGATCGCCAACGACGGAACGCTGATGCAGCCGTATGTGGTCGATCGGGTGGTGGACGCTACGGGAGAGTTGGTGGAGCAGCATCACCCCAGGGTTGTCCAGCAGGTCGTTTCCAGCGATGTGGCGCGCAGGGTGCGCCAGATGATGGGCGAAGCGACGGATGAGGGCGGAACGGGAACTCTGGCGGCGGTTCCCGGATATCACGTCGGCGGCAAGACCGGCACGGCGCAGAAGGTGGACCCGATCACCGGCGGATATTCGGCCGACAAGCGGGTTTCCTCCTTTGTCGGGCTGGTTCCCCTGGAGAACCCGCGACTGGTGATCCTGGTCATTGTCGATGAGCCGGAAAGCAAAACCTACGGGGGCCTGGTGGCGGCGCCGATCTTTGCCCGTATTGCCGCCCAGTCACTGCAATACCTCAAGGTGCCGGCCAGCGAGCCTGCAACGACGATTCCCCTGCCTCCCGCCGTGGAGGCTTCGGCATATCCGATCGATCGCAACCTCAAAACGGCCTGGACCGATGCCGGAGAGAAGGGGGTCCGCATGCCGGATTGCCTGGGCCAGAGTTATCGTCAGGTGCTCCAGACCATGGAGAGAACCGGTATCAACGTGAAGCTTACCGGAAGCGGCCGGGTGGTGGAACAGTCCCCCCTTCCGGGGCGTCCTATTCAATATGAACAGGAGGTCTGGGTCAGGTTGGCTCCGCCGAGCTGATTTTGCTATTGACTTTTGCATTTCCGAATAGGAAAGTATGCGATTCTATGAAGCTTTTTGAGTTGATGCACAAGATTCCGACCCTCGAGATACACGGGTCGCAGGCCTGCGAAATTACTGGGCTCTTTTACGACTCCCGCAAGGTCGTCACCGGGGGAGTATTCTTTGCCCTGCGGGGAACGCAATTCGACGGACATCGTTTTGCCCAGGATGCCGTGCAGCGAGGCGCCGTCGCGGTAGTTGCCGAAGAAAAACTCGACCTGCCTGCAGGGGTGACGGCGGTTGTGGTTGCCAACACCCGCGAGGCCATGGCCTATGCGGCTCACGAGTATTACGGCCGCCCCACGGAAGGCATTCCCGTTGTCGGCGTGACGGGCACCAACGGCAAGACCACCATCACGTATCTGGTTGAATCGATCCTGAGAGCGGGCGGGAAAAGGCCCGCCGTGTTCGGCACGGTCAATTACCGTTTCGGCGACGAGCAGGTCCCGTCGAGCCACACCACCCCCGAATCGGTGGAACTGCTCGAGACCATGGCGCGGTTCCGCGCTGCCGGCGCCGATGCCATCATCCTCGAGGTCTCCAGCCACGCCCTGGATCAATATCGTGTGGAGAGTCTTGCCTTCGATGTCGGCATCTTCACCAACCTGACCCCCGAACACCTCGACTATCACGGGGACATGGAACACTACTTTGCCAGCAAGGAAGCCTTTTTCACCCGTGTGCTTCCTCACAGCGGCGGGAGAGCCGTGATCAATGTCGATGATTCGTTCGGGATACGCCTTCACCGGGCCGTCCCTGAGGCACTGACCTGCGGAACAACCGGCGAGGCCGTCGTTCGCGCCGCAGACGTACGGATCACGGTCGACGGGATCGTCGGGACGGTGTTCGGGCCCAATGGGCAATTTGCTTTGCACTCCCCTTTGGTGGGGCAGTTCAACCTGGAGAACATCCTGTGTGCCGCGGCAGCCGGCTGGGCTCTGAATCTTTCACCGGCGATCATTGCTGAGGGGATCGCTTCGGCGACTCAGGTTCCTGGACGACTCGAACGTATCGAAAATGACCTAGGCGCCCTGATCCTGGTGGACTATGCCCATACCGGAGACGCCCTGGAGAAGGCCCTGTCGACCCTCAAGGATCTGTCGCCCCGCCGGATTGTCACCGTATTTGGCTGCGGCGGCGACCGCGACCGGCGCAAGCGCCCGGTCATGG
>QKGY01000072.1 GCA_003250235.1 Desulfuromonadaceae bacterium | reverse complement strand
GTTGATGGCTACAAGTTCCTGTTTGACGACGGCTCCTGGACGCTCTTTAGGAAGTCGGGAACGGAACCCGTTGTCAGGGTGTACGGTGAAGCCGGAAATAAAGAGGCTCTGGATATCTTGATGGATGCAGCGTCTGCCTTCATCATGGGTGATAAAGAATAAAAAAAAGAGGGACGAAATGTCCCTCTTTTTTTGTGTGCAGAGGTAACTCCTCCGCAACCTTACCCTCAGCTGAAACCTCCGCCGCCACATCCGGCTGAAGGGGCTGCCGGCGTTGAAGCTTGCGCCGTGAGGGAGACTTTTCGGTCGGCAGGGGATGCGCAACGCGGACAGGTTTCCTTGTCTTGCGGGGTTGAGCGGATTTTCTCGAACACATTGCCGCATGACGGGCACTGGTATTCAAAGATAGGCATGATAATCTCCTTTCGCAACTAAACGCGTTTATCTTAGAGGAGATATATGGAGAAATCAATATGGATAATCCGTTTATATATTCGTGTGTTGTCTTTGGTACATTCCATGGACATGACATTTCGTCTCTGCTTTGTTAAGCTGCAAATAACTGGTATTATTCGAGAGAATTTTGCTGTGCGACGACAATCTTGATGAAAGGTGATGGGTGGTGGGGACAACGTGTTATTGGTTGATGAAGTCGGAACCGGGGTGTTTTTCCTTTGACGATTTAAAAAACCGACCCGGTGGGGTGGAACACTGGGATGGGGTTCGAAACTATCAGGCCCGCAATTTTCTCCGCAATGAGATCAAGGTAGGGGACGGGGTTCTTTTTTACCACAGCAACATCGCTGAACCCTGTATTGTCGGTGTCGCCGTGGTTGTCCGTGAGGGGTATCCCGACCATACGGCACTGGATCCGCAAAGTGACCATTTTGATCCTCGCGCCAGTGATGAAAATCCCATCTGGTTTATGGTAGATGTCCGCTATGTAGCCCCTTTGTCACCCCCTCTGACACGAACGGATCTGTCGCATCATCCCGTATTGAAAGAGATGGATGTATTGAAGAAGGGGAACAGGCTTTCTGTTCAACCGGTGCGTGAACAGGAGTGGCGGGAAGTTTTGCGACTGGGTGGCTTGGAATTTAAAAACCTCGGGATCTAGGGCTGAGAACATTTTGGGGGAGTCATGAAAAAAATAGGGAAATATTTGGCTATCGTGCTGGGGATTTTTGCCGTTGTGGTTGTTGTCTTTGCTGTCCTGGCCAAGATCCTCATCACGCCCGAGCGGGTGCGTTCCACCGTTCTGCCGATTGCCGAGGAGGCCCTTCATCGGAAAGTCGAGCTTGGGGATATTGACGTCAGTATCTTTTCAGGAATCAGTCTGAAGCAGCTTCGAATCCATGAGCGCCAGGGCGAGGAGGATTTTGTTTCTGCCGATCGCCTTGTGTTGCGATACCGGTTCTGGCCACTTTTGATGATGAGGGTCGTTGTTGACGAGGTCCGCCTTGAGGATCCTAAAATTCGGGTGGAGCGGCTGGCAGATGGCTCGTTCAACTTTAGCGACCTTTTGTCCAAGGAAAAATCTGCAGAGCCCAAGGACGAGACTCCCCCGACGACAAAGGCTGAATCAAAAGGGAGCGGGATAAACCTTCTTGTATCGCAGGTGACGGTGAGCGGAGGGGAATTGCTGTTTCTGGATCGCAGCATGAGCACTGAAGCCCCCTATCGTTATAAACTCAGTGACTTAGCCATCTCAGCCAAAGATATTTCATTGGAAAAGGCTTTCCCCCTTTCGGTTTCTGCAAAAATCGGAGATGCGGTGTTAAACATTCAGGGAGAAGTGAATGCCAAGGACGCTCGCGCAGAGGCACAAATTGTCCTGACGTCTTTTGATGTCACGCCCTTTACCCCCTATTTCAAGGATAAGTTGCCGGGCAAACTTGGGGCTCTCAAGGTTTCTCTCGATCTCAAGGTTGGCGGGAGCGTAGACGCCCTGAACTCTCAAGGCAAGATTTCCTTGTCCGATGTCGATCTGGTTCTTGATGCCCTGAAGGATGCGCCGATTCATAATGCGGCTCTGGCGTTGACCTACGATCTTAACGTCGATAGGGCCAAGGATACTCTCGATCTCGGCAAAACAACTCTCAGCTTCAACGGGTTGAATGTCTCTGCCCAGGGAACGGTTGCGGACTTTTCCTCGAATCCGACGGTCGACATGAGCGTCGAGCTCCCGGATTTGGATATTCGAGCCGCGTTGGATGCGCTGCCTGCCGGATTGGTTCCCGATCTCGGAGGGCTGGATCCTGCGGGGAAAGTGAATGCACGTTTTCATCTTGCCGGTTCTGCGCAAGAGCCCCTGAAGATGCTGCGTGATGGGGAAGTCAATCTCAACGGAGTACAGGCAAGTGCCGGCGGGGTCCGGCCAGCCCTGAGCGGAACAATTGCCCTTGCGGGAGATACTTTGAACACCAAGAACTTGCAGGTCAAAATGGGGGACAATATGGCCTCCATCGACTTGAATGTCTCCAACCTCTTTGGCAAGCCGATCCACGTGGTCAATCATATAACGGCAGACAAGTTTCTGGTCGATCCCCTGCTGAAAGGATCCGCTGCCGCCTCTCAGGAATCCTCCGCAGAAACTCAGGCGGGCACATCAGCCCCCGCTACAGATCTTGGTCCCTTTGACATCCCCGTTTCGGCTGTTGGCGACGTCAAGATTGCCCAGGTTGTGTATCGAAAATTGACCATCGAGAATCTGGATCTGAAGTATCGACTGGAAAACAATGTGCTTCATGTTGAAAATCTCACGGGTAAGATGGCTGGTGGCACCTTTAACGAATCCGGGACTGTTGACCTTGGGAAGAAGGGGCTCATTTATTCATCGGACCTGAAAATTCAAGGTGTGCAGGCCAATCCCCTGGTCAGTGCCTTCATGCCCGAGTCTGCCAATTCCGTTCAGGGAGGGCTTGATCTGAGTGCTTCGATCAAGGGGCAGGGCACAACCATGGCCGGGATTCGCAGACATCTTTCCGGCCAAGGTGATTTTCTGTTTAAGGATGGACAGCTTTCGGGTACGGCGCTGGCAAAAGGGCTTTCGGATTTTCTGGCCGTTCCGGAGCTGAGAGACCTGAACGTCAAAGAATCCCGTGGCAGCTTCACCATCCAGAACGGTAAAGTCATTCTTCAGAGCAGTTTCACGGGCAAGGACGCACGCCTCAATCCCAATGGGTCTCTGGGCCTCGATGGATCCTTGGATCTTTCATTGGACCTGCGCCTTTCCCCCGACTTGACCAAGAAAGTGGACGGTAAGGGAGGCGTGACGAAGTTCTTGTCGGACTCCGAAGGGTGGGGGAGGGTTCCGCTGCGGCTGAGCGGTACGGTCAGCAAGCCGAAGTTCTCTCTCGATACTTCAGCGGCCAAAGAACAAGTCAAGGAGAAGGCCCAGCAGGAACTGCAGAAACAGCTTGAGAAGAAACTTTTCAAAAATAAAGAATCGTCCGGGACTGAATCGGATTCTACCGAGGCTCCCGAGAAAAAACTGTTGAAGGATACCATCAAGGGGCTCTTTGGGAATTGACAGCAATGCCCTGCCATGCTACAGCTCGTGAAAAAAACAGGAGTGGATTGCAATGACGGGATTGGAAGATTTTAGTGGCTTTGAGGTTATCCGCGCCGCCATGGAGGTTGAAAAGCAGGGACACCGGTTTTACTCGACCATGTCGGGAAAGGCCAAGAGCCAGCTGGCCAAAGAAATTTTTACCTGGCTCGCTCAGGATGAAATCGGCCATCTGAAGACTTTGGAAGATTTGGCCCCCAAGTATCAGGAAGGGGCATTCTGGGATCAGGAAGATGTTTTTCTTCCTTATCTGAGACGCTTCTCTGCCAGCGAAATTTTCCCTTCGGCGCAGCGCCTGGAAGAGGTTCTGCAAAAAAAGGATTCCGACCTTGAAGCATTGGATCTCGCTATTGAGGCCGAGGAACGCTTCGCGGAGTATTTTCACAAGGCGGCGGCCCACGCCCGGACGGACGAGGGAAAGGAAGCTTTCAGTTGGCTGGCGGGTGAAGAAGACCGTCATGCCCGGGTTTTAAAGGAAAGAAAGAAGAAGATACTTTCCAAATAATCTGAAAAATTCTTTAAAAGGCACCTTCCGAAGAAGGTGCCTTTTTTGTCTCTTCCAGAATAAACGAAAGTGTTCGATCACCCTGCTTTCCGGGGTAGACCTTCCGTGACCAGTTTGATCAAAAGCAATAGCGGTGGTAAGGCATGGAAGAACAGATCAAAAATGTCGATGGGGCGTTGCAGTCTTCCCTGGAAAAGGAACCGGAGTTTTTCCAACAGGTGAGGTTCCGGGGCAAAAGGGGCCAGTCCAAGGAAAATGGAAAACAGGATCAGGGTTGAATAAGGGATGTTTTTAAGAATGGGCAGAGGCTTCATGCGATATCTCCCACAGGGCGGAGGGTGATTGTTCGTGGCCATGATGGCAAAATTAGCAGAAGCTTTCAATATGTTCCTTGACCCCTTGTCGAGATTAAAGATATTCTTCCACATTTGAAAGTTGTGGTGTTTGCATATCTTTCTCAATAAGAAAATTCCATGCTGAAGGAGGCCAACCGTGGCAGTAATCGAGGTGTCCCACCCTCTTGTGAAGCATAAGCTGGGGCTTATGCGAAAAAAGAATGTCAGTACCAAGGATTTTCGCGAGCTTGCTTCTGAAGTAGCCCGGCTGATCACGTACGAAGCGACGAAGGATCTGGAGACGGAAAAGGCCGTGATTCAGGGATGGGCCGGTCCCGTGACGGTTGAACAGATCAAGGGGAAGAAGATTACGATTGTCCCTATCCTCAGGGCGGGTTTGGGCATGATGAACGGCGTTCTGGACCTGATTCCCAGTGCCAAGGTCGGCGTCATCGGTCTTTATCGGGACGAGGAGTCTCTTGAGCCCATCAGTTATTATCAAAAGTTTACCCGCAAAATGGCCGATCGGACCGCCTTGGTTCTCGATCCCATGCTGGCAACAGGGGGGAGCGTTGTCGCAGCAATTGACATGCTCAAAAAGTCCGGCTGTCAGAAAATCAGAGGATTGTTTCTGGTCGCGGCCCCGGAAGGGATTCGTCGTTTGCAGTCGGCTCACCCGGATGTGGATATTTTTGTTGCTTCCATTGATGAAAAGTTGAATGAAAACGGCTATATATTGCCTGGGCTCGGGGACGCAGGAGATAAGATTTTTGGAACCAAATAGCTCGGATGTCATTGTGCAACCATGAAATTTTCAGGAAGGAATCCATGAACCAAGAAATTTCCCCTACAAGCTATCGTTTTCGCCTCAAGGACAGCCTTTTCGGGGCCCAGATGCTTTTCGTGGCATTCGGTGCGCTCGTACTCGTCCCGTTGCTCACGGGTCTTGATCCCAATGTCGCGTTGTTTACCGCGGGGATAGGTACCCTGCTTTTCCAGTGGATTACCGGCGGAAAAGTTCCCGTTTTTCTTGCTTCCTCCTTCGCATTTATTGCGCCGATCATTTACGGGGTGCAGACCTGGGGAATTCCCGCGACTCTGTCCGGCCTTGCCGCTGCCGGCGGGTTCTACGTTCTGCTGAGTATGTTTGTCAGTTGGCGGGGAACCCGTGTGATCGCACGGGTTTTCCCCCCGATCGTTACCGGCCCTGTCATTATGGTCATTGGTCTGATCCTCTCGCCCGTTGCCGTCAATATGGCGATGGGAAAATCAGGGGACGGAGCCCTGGTGCTGGTGGAAGGATCGACGGCCATTGTTTTGTCGATGACGGCCCTGGCAGTAACCTTGCTGGCCTCCCTGTTTGGCAAGGGCGTTCTGCGGCTTATCCCCATTCTATGCGGACTGGTGGCCGGATATGTCCTCTCTCTGGTGATGGGAGTCGTGGATTTTTCGAAAGTTGCTGAAGCCGCCTGGTTTTCGGTGCCGAATTTTGTCCGACCCGAGTGGAATACGTCGGCTGTTTTTTATATGATTCCCGTCGCCATCGCCCCGGCCATCGAACACTTTGGCGACGTTCTTGCCATAAGTTCCGTTACGGGCAAGAACTACCTCGATGACCCCGGTATTCACCGTACACTCCTTGGCGACGGTCTGGCAACAAGCTTGGCTGCCATGCTCGGCGGCCCTCCGAACACGACGTATTCCGAGGTAACCGGGGCTGTAGCCCTGACCAGAGCGTTTAACCCTGCTATCATGACCTGGGCTTCTTTGACCGCGATTGTGCTTGCGTTTGTCGGAAAAGTCGGAGCGCTCCTTCAGTCGGTCCCTGTCCCAGTCATGGGCGGCATCATGCTGCTGTTGTTCGGAGCGATCATGGTCGTGGGCCTCAATACGCTGGTTCGTGCCGGCCAGGATCTGCTTGAACCCCGGAATCTGGTGATTGTCTCTCTCGTGGTTGTCTTCGGCATCGGAGGGATGAGCATTTCTATTGGGGCCATCACCCTATCCGGTATCGGTTTGGCCGGTATGCTGGGGGTTCTATTGAATCTGATCCTCCCCCAGAGTAAGGGAATCGAGGACACGGGTGAGGCCAAAGGGCCGGCGGTCCCCCATTAGTTTACGACCTATCTGGAATAAAGAAGCCCTCTCGTCCATCAGGATGAGAGGGCTTCTTCCGTTTTTGCCTGAAGAAAACTAACCCAGGTCGTTGTATTCCCTTGCCCGAAAAGTGACGCCCAGATCACGGGCGACCTTTTCACAGGCCTCGATGTCAATTTGCGGCAAAGTGACGGCTGTTGCCGTTACCGAAGGGATATAGTGTCCGGCTTCTCTGAGAAAAGATTTTACAGCCTCGTACCCCTTTTCCCCGTAGTGGGAGTGACAGATGTCCTGATAGGTCTGGGCATCCGGGGCATTGAGGGAGACCGAAACCGCATCCACAAGGCCCTGTAGTTCCGGGAGTACATTGCGGCCATGAACCAGGTTTGCCTGCCCGTCGGTATTGATCCGGACCCGTACTCCTCGGTCTTTCAGCCAGCGGGCCACCTCTTTGATGACGTCCAGCCTAATCAGCGGTTCACCGTAGCCACAGAAGACAACTTCTTTGTAATCCTCGGGATTTCCAATCGCCGCTTTGATTTCCGCGATGTCCGGTTCGTGCTCAAGCTGAAGGCTGTGCCCCTTGACGGTGAAGTTCGTGAATTTGGCACAAAAAATACACGTATTGGTGCAACGGTTGGTGATGTTGAGGTAAAGGGAGTCGCGGATCGCATAGGCGATTTTGGTGGAAGAGTCCACGGAACCGATCCCGAAAAGAGAATACGCATTAAGATTGGTGACGCGCGATACGTCTTC
This sequence comes from Desulfuromonadaceae bacterium, assembly GCA_003250235.1. Lineage (GTDB taxonomy): Bacteria > Desulfobacterota > Desulfuromonadia > Desulfuromonadales > SZUA-540 > SZUA-540. The sequence continues at coordinate 11,159 of QKGY01000072.1, read as the reverse complement.
AAGGCTCAACCCTTTGATTTCTGCCAGTTTCTCGGCGGTGAAGCGAACCAGTGCCGGTTCGTTGCGGCGACCGCGTTTGGGCTGGGGGGCCAGGTAGGGGCAGTCGGTTTCGACCAAAAGATGGTCTACCGGGATATGCTCGATGACCTTGCGAATATCATCGTTCTTCGGATAGGTGATCGATCCCGGGAACGAAATAAAAAAACCCATGGCGATGCAGGCCCGTGCCATGGAAAGATCCCCGCTGAAGCAGTGTACCACCCCGCCGACCTCGGAAGCGTTTTCCTCTTTTAAAATCTGCAGGACTTCATCGTGGGCATCCCGGTCATGGACAATAATGGGGAGGCCTACCTCGCGCGCCAAGCGGATCTGGCGTCTAAAGGCGTCACGCTGGATGTCTCTGGGGCAGCGGTCGCGATAAAAATCGAGACCTATTTCGCCGATCGCCACAATCTTGCCGTTTTGTTGGACCATTTTTCGGAGCTGGGCGATGCCTTCGTCGTCAGCCTGCCGGGCATCGTGAGGATGAATACCGACGGCTGCGAAAATCTCGGGGTATTTTTGGGCAATTTCCACGTTGATCCTGGAGCTTTCCAGGTCGCAGCCTACAGTGACGATATGGCTGATCCCCTGGGAGAAGGCCATGGCAATGACCTCGTCCCGATCGGAATTGAATTGACTGCTGTCCAGGTGGGCGTGGGTGTCAATGAGAGGAGGAAGGTTCTGATTCATACGGATCTCTTTAAAAGCAAGGGGGCGCATCAGCGCCCCCGGTGGTTGTTTCTTTTGCCGATGCCTGTCATTCCTGTTCGATGCGGGGGAACAGCGGAGACGCCTTTTCAATGCGGGTGCCGGGCCGAAGCCCTCCCCAGGTGCCTTTTTCTTCGAGGCTCATCTCTTCGGGGGCAACCCCGAGGATCTCGAACATGCGTTGTGCTGTCTCCGGCATGAAAGGGGCGATCAGCAGGGCGACGATGCGTTGCGTTTCCATGAGGTTGTACATGACGGTTCCCAGGCGAGGATGCTTTTCCTTGTCTTTGGCCAAAGCCCAGGGGGCGGTGTCGTCGATATATTTGTTGCCGGCGCTGATAATCTCCCAGATCATCTGGAGGGCCTTGTTGAAGGCCATGGCGTCCATCAGTTCATCCACCCCTTTAATGGTGGAAGGGATCTTATCGACCAGGGTGCCGTCAATCTCCTCTTTGCAGACCGGTTCAGGCAGGATTCCGTCGAAGTACTTGTTGACCATGGCCGAGCTGCGACTCATCAGGTTTCCCAAGTCATTGGCGAGATCCGAATTGATGCGATGGATCAGAGCGGAATGGGAGAAATCGCCGTCAAGCCCGAAGGGAACTTCGCGCAGCAGGAAATAACGGATGGCATCGACGCCGTACTTGTCGATCAGCATGTTGGGTTCGACCACATTGCGAAGGCTTTTACTCATTTTCTGTCCTTCGACCGTCCACCAGCCGTGGGCGAAGACCTTCTTGGGCAAGGGGATCCCCGCGGCCAGCAGGAACGTGGGCCAGTACACGGTATGAAACCTGAGAATATCCTTGCCGATGACATGGACGTCAACGGGCCAGAACTTCCCAAAATTGCCCTCAGGGTCATTCGGATACCCCAGAGCCGTGATGTAGTTCGTCAAGGCGTCGAACCAGACGTAAATGACATGGGCGTCATTGCCGGGAACGGGGATGCCCCAGGAAAACGTGGTCCGGGAAATGGAGAGGTCGCGCAGGCCTTCCTTGACGAAATTGAGCACCTCGTTACGGCGGCTCTTAGGTTGGATAAAATCAGGATTTTCCTCGATATGCCGGATAAGCTCATCCTGATACTTGCTCATGCGGAAAAAATACGATTCTTCCTTGAGCTTTTCCGTGGGGCGTCCGCAATCCGGACAGTTGCCGTCGAGAAGCTGTGTCTCGGTCCAAAACGTCTCACAGGGCGTACAGTACCAGTCCTCGTATTCGCCCAGGTAGATATCTCCCTTGGCTTCAATCTTACGGAAGAGCTCACGCACGCCTTCCTTGTGGCGTTCCTGGGTCGTTCGTATGAAGTCTGAGTTCTCGATGTTGAGCTTTTCCCACAGAGCCTGGAATCGCTTCACTACGCGATCTGCCAGTTCCAGCGGGGTTTCGCCAGCTGCCTGTGCCGCTTTTTCAACTTTCTGACCGTGCTCGTCCGTACCGGTCAGGAAAAAAACCTCATACCCCTGGGATTTCTTGTATCGGGCCATGACGTCGCAAGCCAGCGTGGTATAGGCGTGACCGATATGCGGGACATCGTTGACATAATAGATGGGAGTCGTTATGTAGAAACTTTTGCTCATCGTCTGGGCTCCTGATTTTATTTCTTCTTAGGGCGTCTGCGCCGGCTGCGTTTTTTGCGATTACTGGCTCCAGCCTCATCGGAGGTGGGTTTTTGCGGTTCCGCCACAGGGGGCTTTTTATTCTCGGGTCGCGCCTGCGGGGCCTTTCCTTCACCAGGCGGGCGGGGTTTCCTGGGGCGTTCTCGGCGGCCCCCTTCATTGCGTTGCCCTTCTTTGGGCGAAGGGGAGGGAGCCGACGAGGGTTTCTCCTCCAGATTGACATCGGCCACTTCGATTTCCCGAGTTTGGCCGTCTCCGAATCGAACCGTCACTTTCTGCCCCAGAATATTCTGGTCGATTACTTCTGCTTCCTGTCCGTCAACCTGGATTTTTTTCCCGCATTTGGGCAGTTGTTTCCTCAGGGCGCAGTAGGTTTCGAATTCGTAGCCGAGGCAGCAGAGCAGCCGTCCACACTGGCCGGATATCTTCCCGGGATTGAGGGCAAGCCCCTGCTCCTTGGCCATGCGTACCGATACCGGGGCGAAGTCGGTCAGGAATGTGCAGCAGCAGAGTTCTCGGCCGCATACTCCCAATCCGCCGATCAGTTTAGCCTCATCTCGCACCCCGATCTGGCGCATTTCGATGCGGGTGTGAAACTGGTGGGCCAGGTCCTTGACCAGTTCCCGGAAGTCGACGCGACCATCCGCTGTGAAATAGAAGATGATCTTGGAGCCGTCAAACAGATATTCAGCTCGGACAAGCTTCATTTCCATTTTGCGATCGGCGATACGCGATGCACAAATGCGAAACGCATCTTTTTCCCGTTCGGCATTGGCGGCGGCCAGGGCAATGTCTTCGTCGGTGGCGACCCGAAGGATGGTCTTGAGTTCTTTGGGGGCCTCGTTCTCCGGAATTTCCCGAAGAGAGTGCACAACGGTTCCGAGAGCGCGCCCCCGGTCCGTTTCCACGATAACGCGTGAGCCCGTATCGAGGGTCAGGTTTTGGCAGTCGAAATCGTAGTGTTTGCCTGCCGAACGAAATTTTACCGAAACAATTCGGATCATGTTGATCAATATAATCCCTTGTGAAATGGAGGCAAGCGCTGCCTTCTCAGGTTGTCGTGGGTTTATGGTTGAGCCGTCCCGGTCTCCCCGGGCGATACTCGCATCGATCAGGCGGCCAGACGCATCAGAAGAACTTCCAGAGCCAATTGGCGGTTGACGTTGCGTTCGATCTGCTTGCGACTCTCCGTAATGGCCTCCAGTTTTGCCAGAAGCGTGGAATCTGTTTCTTGAGTGGCAACTCGGCGAATTTTGTCCATCAAGTCAATGTTGATCAGGTGACTTTCCTGCAAACCTTTTCTGTAAAGAAGCAGATCCCGGTAAAAGGCTTGGAAAATTTCAAGAATTTCCTGCAGACGGTCTTTCTCTGCCGCAAGCTCCTCGGCCAGCTTGAAAAGGGGGATAATGCTTCCCGCCGACAGACCGGTCAGGGTTTTTAGCAGATCGCGGCGCTTTTCCAGGTAGAGGTCACGATCTTTGCCAAGGGCTTTTTTGAAGCTGCCCTCGGAAAGAGAGGCAAGCACGTGTCCCTGGGTTCCCTCGATACCGAGTCTCTCGCTCAGTACCTCCTGGAGTTTATGGCGGGAGATGCTCGAGAAGGCAATGCGCTGGCATCGGGACTGAATCGTAATCAGTACCCGCTCGGGCTGAGAGGTGAGCAGAATGATTAGAGCTTCTCCCTTGGGTTCTTCCAGTGTTTTCAATAAGGCATTCCCGGCAGCCGGGTTCATTTTTTCCGCCCCATCGATCAAACAAACCTTCCTCGGTGACTCCAATGGGCGGTAAGACAGTTCTTTCTGGATGGTACGGACCTGTTCGATCTTTATGGAAGAGCCATCCGCTTCAAGGATATGCAGATCCGGATGGTTGTTGTGGTCCACTTTGCGGCAGGCCGTGCAAACGCCACATCCTGTTCCGTTCTCACAAAAAATAGCCCTGACGAATGCCAGCGCGATCAGTCTTTTCCCGACACCGTCCGGGCCCTGAAAGAGATAGGCATGCGCCAGATGCCCTGACGCAATGGCCCTGCGCAGAAGATCTTTTTGCCTGTCATGTCCGAGAATGTGGGCAAAAGTCATGAACAGCGCTCCGTAAAGAGTTTCGGCTCCAAGGCTTTGAAGATTCTCTCGGATACGCTCTCAGGGGGGCCCATTGCGTCGATGACCAGGATCCTTTTTTCCCTCTGGGCGAGATCCAGGTATCCCTGGCGGACACGGCGATGGAACTCGAGGGATTCCTGCTCGAATCGTCCTTCATGTTCCAGCGTCTGCGTCGTGTTTCTGGAGCGCGCGCGCTGCAATCCCTCTTCGGCCGGCATGTCGAGAAGGATGGTCAGATCTGGCATGGTGCCGGAAGAAGCCAATGCATTAAGGGAGGCGATCAGCTCGCGGTCAAGCCCTCTTCCGTATCCCTGATAGGCAATGGTGGCATCGGTAAAGCGATCGCACAGGACCATCTTGCCATCGCGAAGGGCGGGGCGTATGACTTCGTCAATGTGTTGAGCGCGTGCTGCCGCATAGAGCAGCAGTTCCGCTCTCGCCGCAAGGTTATGGTTGCCCGGGTCGAGCAGGATATTGCGGATTGCGTCGGCGATGGGGCAGCCTCCCGGCTCGCGGGTGGTGACCACATCCCTCCCCAGGAGGCGCAACTGTTGGGTCAACAGGCGCAACTGGGTGGTCTTTCCGCATCCTTCGATCCCTTCGAACGTGATAAAAAAATTCATGATATCCGCAAAATTAATGTCAATATCTCTAAAAGCTCCATATTATAGGAAATGCCAGTGACCGGAATCAAGGAAAACATTGCTTTGAGCCGGTAAACATTGATCGGGATAAGGGATTCTTGTATACTCCACGCCATTTAGTGCCCTGGCTAATGACGTCGTGGGGCTTTGGAGGAATTGTGGTGAGCTTGCGGGATTGCGAAGAGATATTGATGGATAAAATCGGCTACCGGTTTATTCATCCCGAATATCTGCGTGAGGCCATGACCCACAAGTCTTTCAGCAATGAGCAGGTCGGTGCAACCCTGCCATTCAATGAACGTTTGGAATTTCTGGGGGACGCCGTTCTGGATCTGGCGGTCAGCGAAACCCTGTTTATTCAATTCCCTGATCTGCCTGAAGGAGAAATGACCCGAATCCGTGCCGAGGTCGTCAACGAAAAAGGACTCGCCACCGTTGCCCGACAACTTGAAATCGGTTCCTGTCTGCTGCTGGGCAAGGGAGAGGATCGAAGTGGTGGGAGGGATAAGGACAGCCTGCTGGCGGATGCCATGGAGGCCCTTCTGGGAGCCGTTTTTTGGGATGTCGGTTACGGCGCGGTGAAGAAAATCGTCGCATCCCTTTTCCTCGATGTAATTCGTCGCTCTGCTCGCTGCAAAGCCGGTGTCGATCACAAAACCCGGTTACAGGTATTTCTGCAGGCCAGACATAATAGGCCTCCGACATACAACCTGATTCGGGCCGAGGGACCGGATCACGAGCGTCAGTACACCGTCGAGGTGTGTTTCGACGACAGACCCATCGGACATGGGACGGGGCGCACCAAGAAGGCAGCGGAGCAGGAAGCGGCCCGCGAGGCTCTGGAAAAACTCGAGAAAGCCTGAGAGCTTATGCAGATTTTTCCCTTGTTCATTCCCCATGTCGGGTGCCCGCACCGCTGTCTTTTCTGTCAGCAGGAAAAAACCACCGGACAGTCGGGGGCTTGGGACCCCTCTGTGGTTGCGGAGTATCTCGACCGGTTGTTGCCGCGGTCCGGCTTCGGCGAAGTCGCCTTTTACGGTGGTACCTTTACGCTGCTTCCCGAAGAACGGCAGCGTGAATACCTCTGTGTCGCCCGAACATTTGTCGCGGCGGGGCGCATCCGTGGAATTCGCTTGTCAACGCGACCCGATGCCCTTGAAGATCGTCATGTCGCCCTGCTTGGCGAGTTTCCGGTCCAAACGGTCGAAATTGGCTGCCAGTCCTTTTCTTGCACGGTTTTGTCGTTGAGCGGTCGCGGCCATACGCCTAACGATGCCGGCAAGGCGGTAGATCGATTGCGCCGTGCCGGGATTTCTATCGGTTTGCAGTTGATGCCGGGATTGCCGGGAGCGGACCGCGCCGAGGCCTTGTATTCTCTCGACAAGGCGCTGGCGCTGCAACCGGATTTTCTCAGGATCTACCCCACCGTTGTGCTTGCCGGGAGCGGCCTTGAGACCCTTTTCCGCCTCGGAGAGTTCACACCTCTGACCCTGGAGCAGGGGGTTGATCTGGGAGCAGAGATGCTGTGGCGCTGTCAGCAGGCCGGTGTCCCTGTGATCCGCATGGGATTGCAGGCTACCGACGGACTTGAAGGCGAAACAGGTGTTGTGGCAGGTCCCTATCATCCCGCCTTCGGGCAGATGGTTCGTTCGCGTTTGTGGCGAAGAGCTTTCACGCGGGCTATCAGGGAAGGCAGAACCGACGGGGCTGTCTGTTTGGCCGATCTCTCCGATGCTCTGGGCCAGAAAAAGCAGAACGTGGAATATCTTCGCCGATTTTCAGAAAAATTTTCCATAATGACCCGTGAGGATGTTCCCAGGGGACATGTGTGTTTTGGCTCCGGGCCGATTTCCCTGATGGAAATGGCCTCTTATCAAGGAATACAGGATTGAATACCGACGCAGAAGACTTTCGTTCCGGCTTCGTTTCCATTATCGGTCGGCCCAACGTAGGGAAATCCACCCTGCTGAACCGGATACTCGGGCAGAAGATTGCCATCGCCTCCCCCAAACCTCAGACGACCCGTAACAGGATTCTCGGCATACACAACCAGCCGAACGGGCAAATCCTGTTTCTCGATACGCCGGGGATTCACCGGGGAACCGGGAAACTGAATCGATATATGGTGGATCAGGCGATGTCCGCCTGCTCCGACGTGGATATCGTGCTGTTTCTGGTTGAGGCCACCGACCGTCCTGGCGGTGGGGATGACTTTATTCTGGAGGTGCTCTCCCGCAGCGAGGTTCCCGTCATTCTGGTCATCAACAAGATAGACAAGGTGTCCCCGGAGGCGCTGCTTCCCCTGATAGAAGCGTATTCGCACAAGCGGGAATTCTCGGCGATTATTCCGATTTCCGGACTCACCGGTAATGGGGTCGATGCCCTCGTAACCGCCACCCATAAACTTCTTCCACCTGGCCCTCGATATTACCCGGAAGACATGATCACCGATCTGCCCGAACGGTTCATCGTCGCCGAGATGGTCAGGGAGCAGGTTTTGAAGCAGATTCGAGATGAAGTGCCGTACGGGGTCGCGGTTATTGTCGAGAGCTTTACTGAAAAACCTGAGAAAAATCTCGTTGTCATCAGTGCCGCCATCCTGGTTGATCGGGACAGCCATAAAAAAATCATTTTGGGCAAAGGCGGAGAAAAGATCCGTTCCATTGGCAAAGCTGCCCGTGTCGATATCGAAAGGATGCTCGGCAGTCGCGTTTACCTGGAGCTTTTCGTCAAGGTTCAGAAGAACTGGACCGAGTCGGACAAACTTCTGAAAGAATTTGGATACGAATAAGGGTTTCTTCATCGGATTATTCTCAACAGGATCATAAAATGAGTTCACTTGTAGCTATCGTTGGTCGGCCCAATGTGGGCAAGTCCACGCTTTTCAATCGTATCCTCGGTCAACGCAAGGCCATTGTGGAAGATTTCCCCGGCGTTACCCGGGATCGCAATTACGCTGAGGTTACCCGTTACGACGTCCCGTTCACGCTTATGGACACCGGAGGATTCGAGCCGGTCAGCGAGGAGAGGCTTCTGGTACAGATGCGCGAGCAGTCGCAGCTGGCTGTCGAAGAGGCCGATGTGATCCTTTTTGTCATGGACGCGCGGGAAGGATTGACCCCGTCGGATGAAGAAGTTGCCTCGATGCTGCGCAGGGTGGACAAGCCTGTTCTGTTTGTTGTCAACAAGGTGGACGGACCCAAGCAGGAAGCGGCAATGAGCGAGTTCTACGCTCTCGGTCTGGATGTCCTGTATCCCGTTTCTGCTGAACACGGAATCGGCGTAACCGATCTGGTCGATACGGTACAGTCGCTCCTGCCACCTGCTGCGGCACCGGAAAAAGACACCGAAGAGGTCCGACTGGCCGTCATCGGTCGCCCCAATGTTGGGAAATCCTCTCTGGTCAACAAGCTTCTGGGCTATGAACGGGTTGTGGCCAACCCGACTGCCGGCACGACGCGGGACAGTGTGGATACCCCCTTTACCTACAATCAGAAACGCTATGTGCTGATCGATACGGCCGGTATACGCCGCAAGGGGAAAGTGAGCCAGAAGCTTGAGAAGTTCAGCGTCATCCAAGCGCTCAAAGCCATGGACAGGGCCCATGTCGTTCTGGTGGTCATCGATGCCGAGGAAGGAGTGACGGACCAGGACATCACGGTAGCCGGTTATGCCTATGAGAAGGGGAGGGCCGTCATACTGGTCGTCAACAAGTGGGATAAGGTGGAGAAAAACAATGCGACCATGCGCCAATATACGGAAAAACTCCGCCTCAGCTTTAAATTCCTTCCTTTCGCGCCCATCCTGTTTGTGTCCGCTCTTACCGGTCAGCGGGTTGCCAAAATTATGGCCGATGTGGAGAATGTAGCGAACGAATTCAATCGCCAGGTCCCCACGGCGGCGCTGAACCGGGTTCTCGAGGAAGCCGTACGAAGTCACGCCCCTGCGGTCTATCAGGGAACCCGTCTGAAGTTTTTCTACATGACGCAGACTCAGGTGCGTCCTCCGAGTTTTGTGGTTTTTGTCAATAAGGCCGAGGGAGTTCACTTCTCTTACGAGAGGTATCTGCAGAACAAGATCCGCGAGGCCTTTGGCTTTGAGGGGGCACCTATCCGCCTTCTTTTCAAGGACAGGGACCGCAAAGCCTAGGGGGAAAAAACCTTTACTTGTCGGATATCCTGGGATATATTTATTTTCATTTAATTTTAAACCCTTACGTGAATTGACCTGTGGATTTTCATGAGCCTGGTTGGAAACCTTGAGGATCTCGGACTAGGCGATATCCTCCAGATAGTTAGTTTGAGTCGAAAGTCGGGCGTGCTGGCCCTTCACAGCCGTGGCCGGGAAGGACGGGTATATTTTCGCAACGGACAGGTGATTCGGGCGACCTCCAGCGCTTTCAAGGAGAACCTCGGCGATCTGTTGGTCCGAAACGGCATCGTTACGCTTGAGACTCTCCGGGCCGCATTGGCCTTTCAGCAGCAGTGCGATCCCCAGCCCCGTCTGGGGAGCATCCTTTCTCAGAAATTCAATATCCTTGATGATGCCATCGAAAATGTCGTCAGGGTCCAGATTGAAAAAATCGTCTACAGCTTTTTCGGGTGGAATGAGGGGACGTTTGCTTTTGAACTCGGTGAACCCGGGGATATGAACGGTACCAGCCTCAACCCTCTGCAGTTCATGCTCGACCAGGGACTCAACCCTCAGTGGCTTGCCATGGAGGGGAGTCGCATCTATGACGAAAAACGTCACCGTGGAGAGTCCTTTGAAGAGGAAGCCCTGGAATCCTTGGTTGACGAAGACAGCCTTTTGGCTGAATCCAGGGAGAGTGCCGCCCCTCTTGAGGAAGAAAGCATCGTGGGTGCGGTGGATGCCTCCTCGACGACTGCTCGAGGGGACATCTTTATCCTCGACGACGACCCGGTTATATTGGATCAGCTCGGAAAAAATTTTAAAAAACGGGGTTTTGAGGTCCGTACCTTTGCTTCTGGCAAAGACTTCATGGGGGCTCTGGAAGTGGCGGTTGCAGAGGGGGATGCCCCGGCTCTGTTGATCGATTTGATTATGCCCAGGCTCGATGGGACGGGTATCCTTGGCGGCCTGGAAGTTGTTGAGACGATAAAAAGGAAATATCCGCAACTCGACATCCTCATGATGTCAGATCATTTCAACGAAGAAACGGAACGGCGCTTGATTCAGCTTGGGGTGACACGTACGGCGCCCAAACCGAAAAAAACGCTTATTCGGGAGCCTGAAGGTCGCAAGGCCTTGGAGTTACTTGCGGAAACGGTCGATACTCTTCTCTCTGACAATTTTGGTCACCTGCCGGAATCACCTTCATTATTCAATTTCGGCGCCGAACTACTGGAAGAGCTCGGAGAAGAAAGCTCTACCGCTCGCATAGGTCGCGGCCCGGAATCGCCTGGGTTGCACCTGCTAAAAGGGATGCTTCAGGAGCTGGGCAATCCTTCGCTCGGGGGGGGGATTATTCTTCTCGTGCTGAGATTTGCCAGCGAGCTGATGAATCGGGCGGTGATCTTTTTGGCAAAGGAAAAAGAGATCGTTGGCCTGGGACAATTCGGGATCGAGTCCGCCGATGAGACCGCTGACGTCAAAGTGCGCCGTATGAAGATCCCGCGTAACGAACCTTCAATATTCCAAAGGGTTCTGGAAGAACGCTCTGCCGTGAAGGTACAGCTTGGCAGTGGATACTGGGATGATTATCTGAAGGAACAACTAGGCGGGGCCGAACCTGAAGAAATTTTTTTAGGACCGATCGTCAGTGAAGGTATGGTTGTTGCTATTCTCTATGGCGACAATCTTCCGGACCAGACTCCGGTAGGCGATACCGAAGCCCTTGAAATTTTTCTGTCTCAGGCCGGTCTTGCCATGGAGAAGACTCTCCTGGAGAGAAGGCTTCGTGGGAAAAGCGCCGAATAACCTTCCGGCTCTCGACACGCGAAACGTGCGCTGTGCGTCCTTCCTGTGGATTTAAATCCCGAAAGAGAATGGAGCCCTGATACGTGGCGAAGAAAATTCTTAT
>QKGY01000018.1 GCA_003250235.1 Desulfuromonadaceae bacterium | reverse complement strand
GGCAAAAATCCCGAAGAACAGCTGGCAGAACACGAATTGACCCGGGAGCTGGCCGGGCATCTCGAAAAGCTCACCGAAAAAGAACGGATGGTGATTGCGCTCTATTACTACGAGGAGCTCAGTCAGAAGGAGATCGCCGAGGTTCTCGACGTCTCCGAAGGGCGGGTGTCGCAGCTGCACAGCCAGGCCCTGCTCAAACTCAAAGTGAAGATGCAGAAACGTACCCGTTAGGCTCTGCCATGACCCTTCAAGACATCTCCTACATTGCCGCTTCCGTCCTCTGCCTGCTCACCTGTGGGTTGCTGATCGTCCTTCTGGGCAAGCTGCGCCGGCAGGAGAAGCTGGTCAACGCCTTGCGGTCGGAGCTCGGAGAAGCGCTGGCGCGGGTGACGATGCTGGAGCGCGCAAAAGGGGAGAAGCCGGTTGAAACGCCGGACACCGTGGATGCCGAGATGCTGCGCGCGCAGCTCAAGGCCCGGTCCCTGGCGCCACCTGGCGGCAGCGCGCCGGAAAAATACCGTTACCTGGCCTCGATGGCCTGCCACGGCATGAAGGCCGAAGAGATCGCCGAGGTGCTGAAGATCTCGCCGCGAGAGGCCGAGCAACTGGTCAAACTGGCGCAGGTGGCACGACGCTCCGATTAAGAGCTAAAGAATTGTCCCGCGCGTGTCGATGAGGTATCAGACACCACGGAAGAGAGGGAATGCGTTTATGAGTTCAGGTCTTTACAGCGCGATGTCGGGGGCGATGGCCAGGATGAAGCTGATGGACACCATCAGCGACAACCTGAGCAACGTCAAGACGGTCGGCTTCAAGCGCGGCCAGGATGCCTTTGCGGGGATCCTGGAGCAGGCTCAGACCGGGCGCGAGATCAAAGGGATCAACTTCACCGAGATCAAGCAGGGGTTCACCGACTTCGACCAGGGCATGTTCAATCGCACGGGCGTCAGCACCCACCTGGGCATCGAAGGGGAAGGCTTCTTCAAGGTGCGCGACGACAACGGCAACGAATTCTATACCCGTCAGGGCAACTTTCATGTCGACCGGGTCGGCAATCTGAAAACCGCCTCGGGGATGGACGTCATCGGCGATGACCGCCGGCCCATCCTCCTGCCCCGTTCGAACGTGGAGATCGACGAGCGCGGCATGGCGAACCTGGGCAACGGCGAACTCAAGAAAATCCCTCTCTTCCAATTCGAGGACAAAAGCCAGCTGGCGCGGCGCGGCAACGGCCTGTTCATCCCGGTATCCGAGGATGTGACCCCCAAGATCGTGGAAGAGCCCAGGATCTACCAGGGGCAGCTTGAGGAGGCCAACGTCAACATGATGATCGAGATGGCCCGTATGATGGAAGCCAATCGCGCCTTCGAGGCCTGCCAGCGCATGATGAAAACATTTGACGACCTATCGTCCAAAGCCAACGATATCGGCCTGGTCGGTTAAGGCAACGAGAGATAAGGAGCAACTATGATCAGGGCACTCTGGACCGCCTCGAGCGGCATGGAAGCACAGCAGATCAACATGGACGTGATCGCCAACAACCTGGCCAACGTCAACAGCGTCGGCTTCAAGAAGAGCCGCGCCGACTTTCAGGACATCCTTTACCAGACCGCCCGCGTCGCCGGCGCTTCCACCGCCGATGGCGGTGAGGTGCCCACCGGCATTCAGGTCGGCCTCGGTTCCAAGGTCGCCGCGGTGCAGAAGATCTTCACCGTGGGCGATATGCAGAATACCGGCAACGAACTGGACCTCGCCATCGAGGGGGACGGTTTCTTTCAGATCCTCCTGCCCAATGGCGAAACCGCCTACACCCGCGCGGGCTCCTTCAAGAAGGACAGCGTCGGGCGCGTGGTGACCTCCGACGGCTACCCGCTTTTCCCGGAAATCGTCATCCCGACCAACGCCACCAAGGTTTCGATCGGCGAGGGCGGGGGCGTCGAGGTGTTTCTCGATGGCCAGGCCGCTCCGACCCAGGTGGGTACCATCGAACTGGCCCGCTTCAGCAATCCGGCCGGTCTCTCCAACCTCGGCCGCAACCTCTTTGCCGAAACGGTGAGTTCCGGGGCCCCGACGACGGGCGTCCCCAGCGTTGACGGCATGGGAATGCTCTCTCAGGGGTTCCTTGAAGGCTCCAACGTCAGCGTCATGGAAGAGATGGTCAATATGATCGCCGGGCAGAGGGCCTACGAGGTCAACTCCAAGGCCATCAAAACCGCTGACGAAATGCTGCAGATGACCAACGCTCTGGTTCGTTAGGACGATCGATGATGAAGCGAGGATGGATAGCGATCGTGATGCTGATGGTTCTGGGGCAGGCGTTTACCGCCACGGCCCTGGAAATCCGCTTCCGCTCAAGCGCCACCGCCAGCGGCGAAATTTTGCTCCTGGGCGAAGTGGCCGATATCCTTCCTGCGTCGGAGGCTCATGTCCTAGAATCCCTGACCCTGCTGCGGGCTCCGGCCCCGGGAGAGGACGGCGTGTACGCGGCCGACGATCTGCGCACCTATCTCGTCCATTCCGAACCCGATCTCGAAAACAGCACCTGGAGCGGCGCCGAGCGGATCCGTGTGCACCGCGCCGGGATTACCATCGACCAGGCTCGTGTGACGCAGATCATTGAGGCCTATCTCAAGGGGAAAAGTTCTCAACTTCCCCAGGCGAAGCTGTCCTTTCAGCTTGTCGGCCGGGTAGCCCCCTTCGTGCTGCCGCAGGGCGAGCTCGATTACGAGGTGATCCCCGCCGACCCGCGCATTATCGGCAGCAGCCGGTTTACCCTGATTTTCCGCATCGACGGCCGGGTGGTGAAAAACCAGTCCGTTCGCGTCGATCTGAAGGCGCTCGCTTCCGTAGCCGTGGCCACGACGGAGCTGCGCCGCGGCCAAGTGATTTTGGCCTCCGACGTGCAACTGGCCGACGTGGATCTCGGTAATGTTCGTGAAGCCTGTCTCGACCCCGACGAACTGGTTGGCAAAAAAGCCCGGCGCACGATCCGTCTCGGCGACGTGATCGAGCGCAGTTATGTCGAGTTTCCTCCCCTGGTCAAGCGCGGAGATCTGGTGAGCATCACGGCGCACAAGGGTGCCCTGGCCATCACGGCCACGGGTCTGGCCCGTGAAGACGGCAAGATGGGCGATACCATCAAGGTACGCAACACCGCCTCGCAGAAGGAGATTCTCTGCCGGGTTTCCGCTCCCGGAGCGGTGGAAGTGGAGTTCTGATCATGAAAAAATTTCTCTTTGGCATTCTGGCCGCTTCGATCCTGATCTCGGGATGTGCCGCGTCAAAACCTGTTGTAGCGCCGACTCCTCAGCCGGCTGCCCTGTCTGCTCCGCCGATGGAGCCGGCCATGCAGGCCTCGGCGCCCGGGTCGCTGTGGAGCCAGAACAAGAACGATCTCTTCTCCGACCATAAGGCGCGTCGGGTGGGGGATATCCTGACCGTGGCCATTTATGAGCAGGCCAGCGCCAGCAAAGAGGCCAGCACCTCCACCGCGCGTACCAGCAGCGCCAGCGCCGGCATCAACAACCTCTTCGGTATCGAGAAAAATATCGGCAGGATCAACAAAGCCATCGACCCGGCCAACCTTGTCGGCGCCGACTACGACAACAGCTTCGAGGGCTCAGGCAGCACAAGCCGCAAGGAAGACCTCGTGGCGTCTCTGACCGTGCGGGTGACCGAGGTCTTCGCCAACGGCAACATGCGGATCGAAGGGGGCAAGAACGTCAAGGTCAACAACGAGGACCAGATTATCCGGCTGACCGGCCTGGTTCGCCCGGCCGACATCACCCGCGACAACACCATCAACTCGATGTATATCCTCGACTCTCAAATCACCTACACCGGTAAAGGGGTGCTCAGCGACAAGCAGAAACAGGGCTGGCTGGTACGGGTGCTGGATAACGTCTGGCCGTTCTAGGGCGACGACAGGATGAAACGCATGAACAAGGAAACGGGTGAGACCATGGGCAGGATTTCACGATTCACCCTCGCAGTGATTCTTCTGGCCACTACGATCATGCCGTCTGGGGCGCTGGCCGCCCGGATCAAGGATATCGCCAGCCTCGAAGGGGTTCGCGACAACCAGCTGGTCGGCTACGGCCTGGTTGTCGGTCTCGATGGCACCGGCGACAGCAACAGCACCGAGTTTACCATTCAGTCCCTGGTCAACATGATGGAGAACCTGGGGATTACCGTGGATCGCAGCAAGGTCAAGGTGAACAACGTGGCTGCGGTCATCGTGACCGCCCAGCTGCCTCCGTTCGCCAAGACCGGCTCCAACATCGATGTGCTGGTCTCCTCTATCGGTGACGCCACGAGTCTTTCAGGCGGAACCCTGCTGATGTCTCCCCTCAAGGGACCGGACGGGCAGGTTTATGCCGTGGCCCAGGGGCCGCTGGTGGTGGGCGCCCTGGCGTTCGGCGGCAAGGGGGCCAAGGTTCAGAAGAATCATCCGACCGTCGGCCGTATTCCCGGTGGCGCTATGGTGGAGCAGGAAGTCCCCTTTACCCTGCCCAACGAGAACCGGCTGGTCTATCGGCTCAACAGCGCCGACTTTACCACCGCCTCGCGCATGGCCGCGGTGATCGATTCACGCTTCGGCCGCGGCACGGCCTATACCCTTGACAGCGGCAGCATCGAAATCGGTATCCCGCGGGCCTATCTGGGGCGCACCGTCGATTTTGTCGCCGCTCTCGAGCGCCTCAGCGTCACCCCCGATGCCCTGGCCAAGATCGTGGTCAACGAGAAGACCGGCACCATCGTCATGGGTGAGGAAGTGCGCCTGTCGACGGTGGCCGTCTCCCACGCCAACCTGAGCCTGGTCATCACCGAGAACGACAAGGTGTCGCAGCCCGCGCCGCTGAGTCAGGGGCAGACCGTGGTGACCCCCCAGACCGGCATCAGTGTGACCGAAGATGCCGGTGGCCTCATCGTGGTGGACATGGGCGTGAGTATCGGCGAGATCGCCCGCGCCCTCAACGCCATCGGCGCCACTCCCCGCGACCTGATCGCCATCTTCCAGGCCATCAAGGCCGCCGGGGCGATGCACGCCGATCTGGAAAT
>QKGY01000275.1 GCA_003250235.1 Desulfuromonadaceae bacterium | reverse complement strand
GCTCAATCCGTTTTCCGCATCCTCCAGAAGCCGTGGGATACTCTTGCGTAAGGTAGCAAGCCCTTTGGGGAAAACAATGCCGTATTCACCCAGCAGTCCTCGCGTTGAGTTACTGAGAGCGGTCCGATCTTTAACGCATTTGGAGCGCATCCGGTGAAGAGCCTGCATATCCTGTTCTTCCACGGTCTTGATCGCGACAAACGGCATGGATGGGCGGGTCGCAGCTTCGGCAATGGCACGAGCATCGTTGTAGTCGTTCTTGTTCCCCCGCAGATAGGGTTTTACGTATTGAGGGGGAACCAGTTTCACGTCATGCCCCAAGGCACCCAATTCCCGTCCCCAGTAATGGGAACCGGCACATGCTTCCATGCCGATCCGGCAAGGAGGCAACTGGCTAAAGAACTGAAGAACCTGATGGCGCCGAAGCATCCGTTTTTTGACCTCTTTAAAGTGTTCGTTGAAACATGCAACATGAAAGACACTTTTGGCCAAATCCAAACCGACGGTGATAATATTCATCTGGGTCTCCTCTCGCTCCTCGCTGATGGAAAGATACATACTCTCCATCATGGCGCATTGACGCCGAATTCGGTAGCGGGGGGAGACCATCTCATCAGATTCCGTCTGTTACCTCCGGCTTCAGGTTCCCTTAACGGGTCAACTTCTTCGTTTTTCCCAAAAGTAAGGCGTGGTTTGTCTAAAAACCGGGATTCCTGCAAGAGAATTGTTGCTTTCTAATCTTTCAGGCGAGCGACACGTCCAAGGTCTCAATTTTTAAATTTCCGGGGTTTACGGATGGAAACTGGTTATATGAGGATGTCGGCAAAAAATGATGCCCCTGGCGGAAAAAGGAGCAGGAACGTCGGAGTGGAAGCGATTGACAGAAGGCAATAGATGTAATATTTTCAAACTGTTTTAGTTTATGTGATGATGTGGCAAGAC
Organism: Desulfuromonadaceae bacterium; assembly: GCA_003250235.1. Taxonomy (GTDB): domain Bacteria; phylum Desulfobacterota; class Desulfuromonadia; order Desulfuromonadales; family SZUA-540; genus SZUA-540. The sequence goes on along the minus strand of QKGY01000275.1, from coordinate 1,114 downwards.
AGAGGGACAGGCGTGAAAACAGAAAATGGAGTTATCTAAGGCAGTGGGCCCCCCGGAAGTATCCGGGCGAGGCCTTTTGCTCTTTAAGGAGCAGCACCCGGATGCAGGCGAATTTGGTCGAACTTGAAAAGAAACTCTGGTCCGCTGCCGATGAACTGCGGGCCAATTCGGAGTTGAAGTCTTCGGAATACTCAGTCCCGGTGCTGGGCTTGATTTTTTTGCGTTACGCGGATGTCAAATTCGCCAAAGCCAAGAAGGAGATCGAAGGCAAGGTTTCAGCCCGGCGCACGCCGAGCAAAGTCGATTATTTCGCCAAAGGGGTGCTCTATCTCCCCGAGGCGGCGCGCTTCACTTATTTGCTGAACCTGCCGGAGGGTAAGGACATCGGCAAGGAGATCAACGAGGCAATGAGCCTCATCGAAGAGGAGAATCCTGAGCTGAAGGGGGTGCTTCCCAAGACGTACCAGAAAGTGGGCAACGACTCCCTGACTACTCTGCTCAAGACTTTCAACTCCATTCCACTCGACATCGAGGGGGATGCCTTCGGCAAGATCTACGAATATTTTCTCGGCGAGTTCGCCAAGGCCGAAGGACAGAAGGGGGGCGAGTTCTTCACCCCGACCGCCTTGGTCAAGCTGATCGTGGGGATCATCGAGCCTTTCCACGGCCGCATATATGACCCGGCCTGCGGCTCGGGCGGCATGTTCGTGCAAAGCGCCAACTTCGTCGGCGAGCACAAGAAAAAGCCCTTGGAGGAACTGACCATCTTCGGTCAGGAGCGGGTCAACGAAACCGCTCGCCTGTGCAAGATGAACCTCGCCGTTCACGGCCTGTCGGGTGACATCCGCCAGGGGAACAGCTACTACGAGGACATCCACGAATCGTTCGGCAAGTTCGACTTCGTCATGGCCAATCCGCCCTTCAACGTCAACGGTATAGACAAGGAGCGGATCAAAGATGACAAACGCTTCCCCTTCGGCATGCCCAAAGTGGATAATGGCAACAGCATCTGGATTCAGATTTTCTACAGCGCCCTGAATGATAAGGGCCGGGCCGGGTTTGTCATGGCCAACTCGGCCAGCGATGCCCGCGCCTCCGAGCTGGAGATCCGCAG
>QKGY01000284.1 GCA_003250235.1 Desulfuromonadaceae bacterium | reverse complement strand
GGCTGGCTCGAAGAAACCGTGATCCACCTGGAGGACGACAGAGGCAAGATCCTGACCCTGCGCATCCTGCCCTTTACCGCCGAGACGGAAGTTCATGAAGGTTACCGGGAATTTTAAGTCTCAGAGGGGCTTTACGCTGCTTGAGGTCATGATCGCCCTGGCGATCATCAGTGTCGCCCTGGTCACGCTGCTGTCGCTGGGGACCAGCTCCATCCGGGTTCACGGACGGCTGCAGCATACCACCCAGGCGACCCTTCTGGCTCAGCAGAAAATGGCCGAAGTTGAAGTCGGGGCCGAGCAGGGAACCCTGCAACCGAATGACGATGAGGATTTTTTTGCCACCCCTTTTGCGGATTACCGCTGGCATATCGCCTATACGGATACGCCTCTTGCCACGGTCAAGATGGTGACGGTGACGGTGTCCTGGGGAACCCACGAACCCCATGAGGGGGTCGACCTGACCTCTTTCATCCTGCAAGAATAGAGGCCATGAGGCACAGGGAGTCGGGATTCACACTGATTGAGATCACCATCGCGGTCGCGATAACGGCTACGGTGCTGATGACGATCTACGGCATTTTCAGTGCCGTCAGCTCCGCCAAACAGAGGGTCGAGGCGGAAAGCGCCGGCTATCACCAGGCCCGCGTCCTCTTCGATCGCATGGGCCGTGAAATTCGCGGGGCCTACCTGAAAAGCGCCAACCCGAGCACGCTGTTTACCGGGGAGAAAAATGATTCGGGGCAGCCGGTGCTAACCCTCTCGACCACGGCCAGCACGCCGCTGGGAGGGACGGGGGGGATCGTCGTCGTCCGCTACGAGCTGCGTCCGGACCCGGACTCCAAAAACCAGGACAACGCCCTGTATCGCAGTGAGTATCCGATTTTCTTCCCGGAGGACTCCCGCCTCCAGAGCTACAAGCTGGCATCAGGAATCCGCGACATGCGCCTGCGTTACTATAGCGACGGGAACTGGCAGGAGGAATGGCAGCAGGGATTGCCACAGATGGTCGAACTCTCCCTGACCATCCGCATGAACGACAAGGATGTCCCTTTCGTTTCGGCGTTCGAAATTCCTATGAAAGGGGGGCAGAAATGACCCCCCTGGCCAATGAAAAGGGTACCGTCCTGCTTCTGGTCCTGGTCATCATCGCCCTGCTGGCCTCGCTGTTGACGGAATTCGCCTTTTCCACCCTGGTGGATATCCGGCTGACCGAAACCTTCCGCGACAGCACCCGGGCCTATTATCTGTCCAAAGGGGGGGTCCGCGTAGGGCGCATCCTGCTGCAGGATGATAAAAACAGCTATGACAGCAGAGACGAGACCTGGGCCCAGGGGGTATCCAACTATCCCGTTGGCGACGGGGTGGTCACGGTCCACATTGAGGATCTCGGCGGGAAGCTGGACATCAACCGCCTGGTCGACAGTCAGGGAATCAACCCCGACAGTATCTTCATAGACCGGTTCAACCGCTTCTTCACCCTCATGGGGCTGACCGATCCGGAGGACCTAACGGCGGCCTTGATCGACTGGATCGACAAAGACGACGAGGTGTACAACACCCTGGGGATCGGCGCGGAAAGCAACTACTACGAAAGTCTGGAGCATCCTTACCCCTGCAAGAACGCTCCCCTGGACAGCCTGGAGGAACTGGGGCTCATCCGTGGATTTACCCCAGATGTCATCAAACTGGTCCGCCCCCACCTTGCCGTTCATGCCGGGGAACAGATCAACGTCAATACGACCACCGAGGAGGTTCTCATGAGCCTCTCGGAAGACCCGGAAATCGACAGAAGCACGGCAGAAACCATCGTGGCCATGCGGGATGCAAAACCGTTCAAAAGCCAGGAGGATCTCAAGGAACTGAACCAGTTGCCGGGAATGGCCAATCTTCTTCGAACGCCCTTTACCGTGACCAGCCCAACGTACCGCATCCTCACCTGGGCAGCAGTCAACGACGGTACCCGTTCGATGGAGGCCATCGTGCAAAAAGCCGGAGACCAACTTCTCTTTCTCAAGGTAAACTAGACGTTATGGGAAAACGACTGATAGGAATCGATCTGGACGCTGGGATCCTGCGTCTGGCCATCCTCACCCAGGAAAAGGGCAGCCCCGACAGTCTGTCGCTGGCCGAAAGGGCCTATGACAACGACGAGGAACTGGCCGCGGCGCTGAAAGAACTCCTGGGAGGGGAATTGCACTATGGCAACCGCTTTGCCACCGTCTTACCGGCGCGGGATGGATTTGTACGACGTTTAAGCTTCCCCTTTTCCGATCCCAAGAAGATCACCGCAGCCCTTGGCTTCGAACTGACCAGCCAGCTTCCCCTGGCGGTGGAAACCTGCATTACCGACTTCCAGCAACCTGTTGCCGGTCCGGAGAACACCTTTGCCGTCACCGCCGGGGCTGTCCGTCAGGAGACGGTTGCCGCCTGCCTCGCCCCCTTTGATGCCGGCCAGATTCCCCTCCAGTACATCGACCTGGCTCCCTTCGGCTATGCCATGGGTCTGCGCCATCAGGTCCCGGATGGGGTCCTGATCTGCCTCAAGCGCCAGGAAGCCACGATCTCGCTGATACTGGAACAGCGGGTTGTCGACTATCGCATACTGTCCCTTTCCCCGGCGACTATCGGAGAGTCCCTCGCACAGACGTTGCTCATTGAATGCACCGCCTTGCAGAAAAAAGCCGACAGGGAGGACCTCCCTCTGTATCTGATTGGTTCAAAGGTCACCCCGGCGCTACAGCACCGCTTGCAACAGACAGGACAAAAGGTCCGCATCCCCGCCTTCCCCCTGGAAGACGATACGGTCGATCCGGCCTTCATCCCCGCCGTGTCCCTGGCGTATCGTGCTGACAAGGCCGTCAAGGAGAAGGGCTTCAACTTCCGCAGCGGCCCCTTTGCCATAAAAAGTCAATGGGGGATCACCCGGAAGAACCTGATTGCCGCTGCCGCCGTTCTGGTCCTCATGGTTCTGAGCCTGGCCGGATCCGCCTACCTGAACTATGCCAGCCGGGCACAGAGAGTGGAGTCCCTGCAGAGCGAAATGGTTCGCGCCTACAAACAGACCTTTCCCAATTCCACCGCCATCGTCGACATCCCCCTGCAGCTGCAGGGCAAAGTCACGGAATTGAGGAAAAAGCTCACGTTATTCGGCCTGGACAACCAGCGGACTCCGCTCGCGGCCCTTCAGCAAATCTCTGCCGCCATGCCCGCAGATATCACCGTCGATATCCGTGAGTTCACCTACACCGAGGACGGTGTGCGGCTTGAAGGACAGACATCCTCCTTTGACGCCATCAACCGCATCGCCAAGAGCCTGGAGAAAGGAACGGCATTCACGGAAATCCAGATCTCCGATGCCAAGATGAGCCTGGACGGCAGCCGGGTCGACTTTCGACTGAATCTGACGCCGGCACGGCAGGGAGGTGCACAATGATAGCCAACCTGAGTCAGCGCGAGCGCATCATCCTGGCAGGAGGCGCCCTGTTCGTCGCCATCACCCTCTTCTACCTGCTGGTATGGACCCCGTACAACGCGGCCCTGGAGACCCTGGATGCCAAAATCCGCTCCAAGCAGAAGCAGGTGGTCGAGGTGCAGGCTTTGCAGAGGGATTTCCAGAATCTCAACACGCAGATCCGCCAGGCCGAAACCCAGCTGTCCCGCGGGACGACCTTCTCGCTGTTCTCCTTCATCGAAGCCACGGAAGCCCAGGTCGCATCCAAGGAGAATCTCGTCTACATGCGCCCCCAGCCTTCGGTGGACCAGAATGAATTTCGCGAGGAGTCCGTGGAAATCAAGCTGGAAAAGATCCGCCTCGATCAGTTGGTGCAATTACTGTATGAAATCGAATCGGCCAACGCCTTTTTGAAGGTCAAAACCTTGCGGGTCAAGACCCGCTTTGACAACAAGTCCGAACTCGACGCCGTCATGACCATCTCGTCCATGGGTAAAAAATGATGAAATTCTTCAGGCGCCCCCGTTTCCGAGCCGAAGCCCAGGCATCCCGCAAGTCCTTTTCCGGGCTCCGCTACACCCTGTCGGGTCTGTTGCTGCTGATCTTTTTCTTTTTCTGCGGCATCTATCTTTTCTTTCCCACCGATGCCCTGCGAAGCCGCATCGAAGGAGAGGTCAACAGAACACCGGACCTGCAGGTTGACATGGAGGACCTGAGCCTGACCTTTCCCCCCGGTCTGTCGGCTTCCCAACTGGCCCTCAGCTCTCCGAAGCTCTCCGAGGATATCCGGGTGGATGCTCTGAAGGTGAAGCCGGCCTGGGGCAGCCTGTTCAGCACGAATCCGGGCGTGACCGCTTACGCGTCTCTATACGGTGGGGAGATCGAACTCGAAGCGCGGCGACACGGAGAGATGCAAGCCCAGGCCAGCGGCCTGAAACTGGATGTCCCGGTAGCCCGGGGGTCGAATATCCACGTATCCGTGGTTCTGGACAAGGCAACGCTCTCCGGCGCCTGGCCCGTAGCTGCGAACACGGAAACCCAGCTGGACCTGGTTCTCTCCACCCTGGATCTGAGCGGAATGAAAGGCCTCGGAGCCCAGAACGACATTCTTCGACTGGGTGCCGTCACCCTGCGAGCCAGCGGAAAAGGCAATGCCTTTCGTATTGATAAGCTGGATAATCAGGGGGGACAGATGTCCGTTACCGGCAACGGCACCCTAATGTTGACCCAGCCCGCCGACCGTAGCCGCATCAATCTCACCCTGACCCTGAAACCTCAGAGCGGCATGGACCCGGCGCTGTCCGACATGATCGGGCTGCTTGCCAAAGCCGACAAAAACGGGGCGTACACCATACGGATCCTGGGGTCGCTGGCCAACGCCCAGGTCCGCTAACCGTATCTTGCCTTGAAACGAGCCGACATGCGAAAACCTCTACTGGTCTTGATCGCCCTGAGCGGACTGATTCTTTTCACGCCTTATGCTCAGGCTCTGGAAATGACACCGTTTCGCGTCAGCAACCAGAACCCTCTGGTGCAGATTTACGGACTACCCACGGCCGAGCGCAGCGCCCTTCTGGAGTCGGGGCAGGCGGAACTTTCCCTCATGATGGATCTGGCCAGCAGCTACACCACGCACACCACCGGC
>QKGY01000114.1 GCA_003250235.1 Desulfuromonadaceae bacterium | reverse complement strand
CATGGGGGTGAAGGTCATCCGGGTCAACGCCGAAGAGCGTTTTCTCTCCAAGCTGGCGGGGGTCACCGACCCCGAAGCCAAGCGCAAGATCATCGGCGGCCTGTTCGTCGACATCTTCGAGGAAGAGGCCGGCAAGATCTCCGACGCCAAATGGCTGGCGCAGGGGACCATCTATCCCGACGTCATCGAATCGGCGGGTGCCAAAACCGGCAAGGCCCATAACATCAAGAGTCATCACAATGTCGGCGGCCTTCCCGACTATATGAAGCTGACACTTCTCGAACCGCTGCGCGAGCTGTTCAAGGACGAAGTGCGGGCCATCGGCGAAGAACTCGGCCTGCCCAGGCAGATGGTCTGGCGTCATCCCTTTCCGGGGCCGGGCCTTGGGGTACGCATTCTCGGCGAGGTCAAAAAGGAGTATGCCGATATCCTGCGGCGCGCCGATGCCATCTACATCGAAGAGCTTTACAGCACCGGACACTATGACAAGATCAGCCAGGCTTTTGCCGTCTTTCTGCCGGTCAAGAGCGTCGGCGTCATGGGCGATGGCCGCACGTACGAATATGTCGTTGCCCTGCGCGCCGTGGAAACCAAGGACTTCATGACGGCCGGCTGGTATCCCATGCCCTATGCCGACCTGGCTCGCATCAGCAACCGCATCATCAACGAAGTCAAAGGGATTAACCGAGTCGTCTACGATATTTCGAGCAAGCCTCCCGCAACCATCGAGTGGGAGTAAAGGCCTGCCGGTCAGGGACCGCCATGGAAAAGGAAATCCGCATACTGTTTGTTGACGATCATGAGGTCTTTCATGACTGCATGAAGACCGTTGTCTCCATGCACGAGGGGATGACGATCGTCGCGACGGCCAATAATGGTCAGACTGCGGTGAACCTCGCACAGGATCTCAAGCCTGATGTGGTGGTCATGGATATGGGTATCCCCATTCTGCATGGTTTGGATGCCACGGCCCAAATCGTCAGCGAAAACCCGGAGACGGTGGTCATCATCCTCTCCGGGCATTCGGAAAAAGAGATGGTCCTGGAAGCCTTCCGCGCTGGGGCAAAAGGGTATGTTCTCAAAGACGATTCCTTCTCCGAGCTGATCGAAGCGGTACGAACGGTTCTCGAGGGGTATTTCTTCCTTCTAGAGGGGCTCTCCCGCTCCTTTTCCGAAAAAGCCATCCCTTCTCTCGATGTCCTTTCCCAGAGAGAAATCGAAGTACTCAAACTCCTTGCCGAAGGGAATAACGTCAAGGAGATCGCGACGGATCTGAACGTCAGTGTCAAAACCATTGAGTCCCACCGCTCCAACCTGATGAAAAAACTCGATCTGCACAGTCTGCCCGAGTTGACCAAGTTCGCCGTGCGAAACGGCCTTACCAGCCTTTCTGTGTAAACTTCCAGGCCGAAGCCCATAAGGAGCATTTAAGCAATAAGCTGCCTTGTGAACGGGGAACTTCGTCATACCTCTCCGGGTGTACCCATTGATTTTTTTGAAACCGGGGAATCCCTGATAGACAAGCGCTCAGTGAGTATGTTAGCAATTCCCCGCTAAGTATCGGGTGCCCACGTCGGATGGATGTCAATTTGGCAGGAAAATCTTTGCAAATAATTCGTTTTCTGCTGATGGTTGTCTTGCTTAGCCCATTCGTCGCCTATGGTGAAGACGCCTCTTTGCCGGACTCCCATGCCCCATCACGGATCTGGACTTCCGACGAAACGGTGTTGACGCTGACGGTACTGGCCGGAGCCGGTGTTTTTTCCCTTTTGGATGAGTCCATCCGCCACCAAGTCCAGAAAACCCGTTCTGAGAGCACCGATAATGTCGCTGATGTGGTATCCCTGACCGGGAGTGCCGCAGTCACTCTGGGGGTTGGCGGAGTGCTTTGGGGGACAGGCACGTGGCGCGGGGATGCCGAGTTGGCGGATACAGGCATTCAGGCTTTGCAGGCTGTTGTCGTGGGGCAGATTGGTTGTGCCGCGATGAAGGTGGTGTTTGGCAGGAAACGGCCTGATCCTTCCAATGACGCCACTCATTTTAACGCCTTTTCTCTGGATGACGATTTCCAGTCCCTGCCATCGAGCCATACGGCCAGTGCCTTTTCACTGGCCTCAGTTCTGGCCCAACGGTCCAATTCGCATTATGCGCCATTGGGT
>QKGY01000415.1 GCA_003250235.1 Desulfuromonadaceae bacterium | reverse complement strand
GGCGGAAGAAAACCGGATTGCTGGAGACGTATTTCTTTTTCATAGGTAGGGCAAGACCCCCTTGTCCTGTCGAATACGATAGAAGTGCAGAAAGCTCAACGCCAGCATGCAGACGGGGACGAAGACGATATGCAGGGCGTAGAACCGCAGCAGCGACAGCTCGCCGCCCACCTGGTCGGGGACGAGAATCATCCGCAGTGCCGATCCTCCCGGAATGGTGGCCAGCAGCTCCATGCCGGTCTGAGTGGCCCAAAGGGCCAGCTGATCCATGGGCAGCAGGTAGCCGGTGTAGGCGGCAAAAACCGCCAGGCCCAGCAGGCCGAAGCCGATGATCCAGTTGAGCTCCCGGGGCTTTCGGTACGCACCGGTCAGCACGACCCGCAGGGTATGCAGGAAGATGAAGATCAGCAGGGCGTGGGAGCTGAGGCGGTGCAGGCTGCGGATGTACCCTCCCAGAAACACGGTGCGCTCCAGCGTGAGGATCGATTCGAACGCTCGCCCGGGCGTCGGCTGGTAGTAGAAAAGAAGCAGCAGGCCCGTTGCGCCCAGCAGCAGAAAGGCGGTAAAGGCCAGCCCGCCGAGGCAGAAGGTGTAGCTCAGCCGCAGATTGCGCTTCAGAACGACGCGGGGAAAGAGATGGGCGATGAAATCCTTGAACACGTTCATGCCTTTCAGCGGGAGATGACGAGCATGTCGTCCTGCTCAACCAGGGTGAGGCGCTGCAGCGGTCGGTCGGCCGGACCGGTCAGCACGGCCCCGTCCAGCGCGAACTGACTGCCGTGACAAGGGCAGACGATGTTTTTGGGTGTCACCGTGACGGTACACCCCAGATGGGTGCAGGTCAGGTCGAGGGCGTACAACGCCTCACCCTGACGGATAACGGCCACCCGGGACTCCCGGAACACCAGGGCCCCGTCGGCGGGGATGTCTTTCCTGGGGACTTCCAGCAGGGCCGTGCGCTTCGGCGCCCTGGGGAACAGGAATTTCCCGACAAAAAGCACCAGACCCGAAAAGGTCAGGGCTTTGAGGAGGGTTCGACGCTTTTGACCAATGTTCTCCATTTTTCGATATAGGCCCTGGTGTACTCTTCGGTTGGCGTTGTCATTCGGGTAAAGCGATCCGGCGGCATGAAGCGGCCGTTGACGAGGGTCTGCCCCTGCTGGCTCCAGAACGAGGGGAGGGGGAGCCCGTCCTTCTCCAGGTCGTAAATGCGATCCCTGGGGTCTTCGAGCAAAAAGCGCCTGGGGGCATCGTGACAGCCTTCGCAGGTCGGTGTTCCCCGGCGGATCGTATGGGGGATGAATGCCTTCCATTCGGCCGCGACCAGCAGGTTTTCCTCGGGGTTCGTCGCTCGTAGCTGTCGAAGATCCGAATAGAAAGCGATGAACTGGGGCCGGATGGGGCTGACCCGTCCGTCGTTGTTCAGCCCCAGTGGCGGCGCATTCTGCATCTTCAGGTACGCGCTTTTGACGTATTCGGCTTTGTCATCCTGCTTGAGGGAAAAGTATTCCCGGTTGGGGCTGTCACCAAGGCGCAGGTAGAAACTGCCGTATTCCTGCGGCGCCCAGCTCGCGTGGCAGCTGGCGCATTCAAGAGTTTCCATATGGGCCGGGATGCGGTGCTCGACCACCCGGGGATCGGGGGTGTGGCAGTCCCGGCAGTTTTTGGCGGCAACGCGTCCTTCGGCGAGGCTCTGCATGCTGTGACAGGCGCCGCAGGTCATGCCGGCTTCCTCGTGGATATCGGGGCGCATTTTCAAATAGGCCTGCCCGTCGTAACGGCTGCCGCGCTGATAGCGGGTGTGGTCCTCACGGGGAGCCCGGCCAAAAAAGTCCGCGCCGACGAAGTACCCCTGGTGGCAGCTGTGACAGGTCTCCGACGACGGACGGCTCAGGGCATGGGCGTCTGGGCCGTGGCAGTCGAGGCAGCTCGAAACATGGCACGAGGCGCAGTTCTTGGAGAAAAACTGCGGATCCCTGCTGGAGAACGCTCTATCGACGAAGGCTTTTTCCGCTGTGCGGGTCGCCATGGCGTGATCGAAGATCCCTTCGGTGCCGGGGTGACACTCGGTGCAGCCACGGGCCCTGGTCTGAGCCGTCGCCACCTTGCCCGGCGCGGCGGCCATCCCGTCGACATGGCAGGACTGGCAGCCGAGCGCCGCGTGGGGGGCGCTCACCGAGGTCCGGTGACAGGAGAGACAGGGTTCCGGCTCTGCGGCTCTTCCGATATCAGGGATGAGCAGGCACAGGGCGCTCAAGACAACGATCCAGCGCACGATAGTCGAGTTCCTTCTGGTAAATGGGGTCCTTGGGGTCGTCATGGCAGACCAGGCACAGGTTGACCGCCAGGACTTTTTTGACCTCCGCGCCGTTGAGGGGGCGGGAGTTCTCCCGAGTGATGGCCGAGAACGCACGGACATGGCCCGACTCCATGGTCAGGTAACCGTCCAGCGGCTTGCTGTCCGACTTTTCGCACAGCAGGGTTCCTTCGATGGTGGCGCCTTCGATCACGTGCTGGCCGAAACCGAGAAACGACGGGTTGCCGTGACATTCGGCGCAGCCGATGGCGCGGGTCCCGGTATTGTGGCCGAAAAAGGGGGCGAAGCGCAACTGCTGCCTGTCGCCGAACCGGGCGACGTATTCGTCGCGGATTTTATTCCCCTTGGGGTCGAGGACGGTGACGAAGGTCTGGCAGCCGGGGGTCACCGGGGAAATTTTGCCCCGCTGGTTCAGGGCCAGGGGGAAGGGGTAGAGCATGCGGGTATCTTCGCTTTCGCTGAAGGCACCGGGGGTGTCGATCCCTTTGACGAAGTCCCGCCCCTTGCGGCCCATGTCGTATTCGGTGTGGCAGCCGTAACACTGGGCCACGGTGCGGGAATGGCAGCTGTAGCATTCCAGGCGCTCATGGCCGAACACGGTGTGCTCGGGGGTGTCGGTAATCACCTTGGATTCGTGGAGCTTGCCGCTGCGTTTGCCCTGCAGCCAGATCTTGTCCTCGCGGACGAAAACGTTGGAATACTTGCGTCCCTTGGACGTCAGGACCATCGGCATACCGAAGCGCATCGGCTCCTTGTACCGCTGCGACTCCCGCAGGGCGCTGTCGTTCTCGCGGGTGATGACCTCGGTGCGCGGGCGCTCCTTCGCGCTGCCGTGGCAGTCCTCGCAGGCCACTTCGGTCTGCAGGTACATGTTCTCGTAAGCGTAGCTGTCCCCCATGACATCGCGCGATGTATGGCAATCGATGCAGTCCATCCCTTTGGCATGATGGATGTCCGGGGCGATATGGGTGATGTTGCGCACCCCGCCGATCAGTTCGGGACCCGGCAGACCGTCGCGCGTGGGCACCAGACCGTTGTTGCCGTCATTGAGCCCCTGGTAGGCGAGGGCGATACGGCCGCTGCGGTTGTGGCACCGGAAGCAGACCTTGTTGTCGGGAAGAGCCTCCATCTGGTGGCTGGCCGAGTATGGCCATTTCCCCTTGACCGTCGGATCCCCTCCCTGGTAGGTCGCATTGTCGTTGTAGGGAAAATGACAGGCGGCACAGCCCGAACCATGACTGCCGCTCCAGACCTGGTTCGCTTCCATGGCGACATGGCACAGCGAGCAGAATTTGCGGTACAGCTCACCGGCCAGGTTGGTGAGTTCCGTCACGGGCTTGCGGGTAACGGGTTCGCCGGTCGGGGTGAACACATCCTCTTTGCGCGTGGCGTAGAGGTTTCCGTCCTCCCCCTCCCAGGTGAGCTGGATGTTCTTGATCATGCCGGTGTTGGTGGTCATCAGGTTGGCGCGCACCCGGCCAACCTGCCAGGTATGGCAGCGTCCGCAGGTTTTTTCCCAGACCTCAGGTGCCGCCGGGTTCTTCTTGCCGAACATGGTGCGATGGGCAATGGTTTTGTCGGTGCTCGACGCATCGCCGCCATGACAGGTGGTGCAGTCGCCGTGGGTGGGAGAGGCCGCTTCCAGCCCCCGGTGGCAGCTCTCGCACTGCGACTCCCCGCTCTTTGACCCGTTGCAGGCCGTCAGCAGGACGAGCAGGAGTCCCGTCAGGGCGAGCGGTGTAAAAAATCGTAAGGACATGGTCGGCTGGTCCTGCACACGCAGAGATATCATTCCGGATTAAAGAAAAAGCCCGCTCATATTACCCGATGCTCCGAGACGCGGCCAGAAAAAAGACGGGATTCTGCCACTGTGTTCTCGGGGCCTAAAAAAAAAAGATGGCCGGCTGGGCGCCGTTCCTTGCGAATCGGTAAGCCCGGCCAGCCAAAAAAATACAGTCCTCATTGTCAGGAGGTTGCGTCTCTGTTGCTTACTCGACCTTGCTGACCTTGACGTTCTTGACCACTTCCTTCCACAGGAAGGGGTCGCTCTGCTTGTTGCCGTACGGCAGGTACCAGAGCTGAACCTTCAGGGTCATTTCGTGCTTGCCCTCGGGGAAGAGGATTTCGTAATGCTCCTCGTGCTTCTTGCCCGGGTGCAGGCCGGTATCGGCAATAATGCCGCTCTTCTCATAGGGACCGCGACCCATTTCGTCGCCGCGGGCGAACTTCTGGGGCACGGGCATGTAGATCTTGTCTTCGTTGTACACTTCGTCACCATCCGGGGTTGTGGCTATTACCGACAGAACCAGTCGGTTGGGGGTCGGTCAGCCGTCGGGGATGGCGTGGCCGGCATGGTTGGTCATGGCCACGTCAAGCATGACTTTCGGGGTGACAGTACGTCCGTCGCGCCAGTTCATGGGGCGGGTTTCCACCTCGAACTCGACGGCCTTCGCCGCCATGCCGGGGTCGCGGTAACTCTGCATGTTGTGCCCGAGTCCGCTCTCTTCCATATGGCATTGCTGGCAGGTTTTGTCCCCGCCGCCGGCCACGTAGGCCCAGAGGTAGCTGCCGTAGGCCGTAGCGCATTGGGTGGGATTGTCGAGCTCCAGGTTGGGGCCGAGTCCGTGGCATTGACCGCAGAGGATCGAGGCTTTCATGATCGGTGCTCGCCGTCGCTGCTGCCGTACACCACGCCATCCTGGGGATAGCCGTCGGTCCACTTGTGGGTGATGGCCATGCGGTTGTGGCAGACCAGGCAGTTGATGTTCAGCTTGAGCAGGGTCGCCTTCTTGGCCTCGAAGGTCTTGGTGTCGTCCTTGGCATAGGCATCCATGAAGTCCCAGATGGTGGCGACGAACTCTTTGGCCACCTGATCGGTGGCATCGGCGAGTTGTGGCAGATGGCACTTGGCGCATCCCATCAGATGCTCGACTTCGACGTCCTTGGGATTGGTGACGCCCGAATAGGCCCAAGACATGAATCCGTTGGTGAAGGCGGTTTTCAATGTGGCTGCGGTGCGCCCGGTTCCGTAAACGGAGCGGGAGTGCGCGGATTTGGCCCATTCATCGTGGGCCTGCTCATGGCATTC
>QKGY01000339.1 GCA_003250235.1 Desulfuromonadaceae bacterium | reverse complement strand
TTCGGCAACAGAATCAGGGCAACCAGGGTAAGCCAAAACAAGCCGTAGGAAGTAAATGCCGTTGCCCCAAAGGTGTTGTTCTTTTTCCACTCCATGATACCGACGATTATCTGACCGAGCCCCCCATAAAAAATACCCATAGCCAGAATCATCGCATCGAGGGGAAAGAGGCCGGCGTTATGCAGATTCAAAAGTACCGTGGTCATGCCGAACCCCAGCAGCCCCAAAGGGGCCGGGTTACCGGTGGCGTCGTTGATTTCGAGAATCGGTTGCGCATTGATCGTTGTCATCGGTGAAGTTCTCCTTCGGTGTTATTGGAATCGACAAATACCGCTCTACTCGCAGAGATCGATTTTGATGTCCCAGTTTTTGATTTTCATGGTGCCGTTGACAGCCAGGTTATGCTGCATCTTGAAGCACCGGTCGAAGAGTTGCGGTTCGTGACCGATCCCTTTGGCCAGACATTCCTTCTTGGCCCGATCGAGATAGTCCTGAAGGATCGGCTTGTAATCCGGGTGGGCACACTTATCGATAATCACCTGAGCCCGCTCTTTGGGGGCCAATCCGCGAAGATCGGCAAGCCCCTGTTCAGTGACCAGAACATCGAGATCGTGCTCGGTATGGTCGATGTGTGGCGCCTTGGGAACTACGCAGGTGATGCCGGTCGGATCGTTCTTGCTGGGCCGGGTCGACGGCGAGTGCATTATTTTCAGATAGCCGTTCCGGAGGAAATCTCCGGATCCACCGAGGCCGTTGATCATCCGGGTCCCCCCGACCAGAGTCGAATTGGCATGGGCATAGATGTCAAACTCGACCGGAGTATTCATGGCGATGACACCCAGGCGACGAATCGGCTCCGGGGCGTTGGAGATGGAGAGCGGTCGCAAGACAATCTTGTCTGCGTACTTGTCCCAGTTATCGAAAAATCGCGGGAACCCGGAGTCTTTGGAGAGGGAGAGCGAACAGGACGAGGCCGCGTTGAGTTTGCCCGAATCAATCAGATCGAGCATGGTGTCCTGAAGCACTTCGGTAAATACGCTCAGGTTGTAGAAAGGCCCTTTGGCCAGCCCACCGACCACGGCATTGGCGATGGAGCCGACACCGGACTGCAGCGGCAGCAGGTTCTCTGGCAGACGGCCGGCCTTGACCTCGTCACTGAAAAAATTGAGGATATGCCCGGCGATGGCTTCGCTGGTTTCATCCATGTCGCTAAAAGCCCTGCCGTTATCACGATGTTTGGATTCGACGATGGCGATGATTTTGTCAGGGTCGCAGGGGACGTAGGGGGTACCGATGCGGTCGTCAGCCCTGCTGATCAAAAACGGCTGCCGATTCGGCGGATTCTGGGCCATGACGATATCATGCATCCCCTCGAATGAGGGTTGTCCGGTGTTGACCTCGATGATAATCCGATCGGCAACCATCATCAGTTCCGGGACAACCCCGCACGCCGAGGTCAGAGCCAGACCGCAATCCTCGCTGATGGCCGACACCTCGATGATGGCAAGATCAATGCGGCCGTTTTCGGTATAAAATCCATATCCCAGATCCTGCGCGAACAACGAAAGGTGCTTGTCTCCCATGCGGATGCGCCCCTCATTGATCCCTTTGGCGATATTCTTGCCGGTCTGATAAGGCCAGCGCCGGTCTATCATGTCGAGTGCCGCCCAGCGGTCCTCTGTTTCAGCGCCGACGGAGGCTCCGATGAACAGGTTGAACTTCATCTTGCCCTGCAGTTTATTTTTTTCCACATGGTCGGCCAGCGCCATGGGTACTGCCTTCGGATAACCGGCGGGAGTGAACCCGGACCAGCCGAGATTCATCCCGGGCTTGAAGAATTGAACGGTCTCTTCGGCCTTCATGACTTTGCTGAGCAGAGATTTGCGCCGCACGCGACTTTCCAGTGTTCCGTAATTCGACATAAGCTGTACTCCTTCATCCTTGGTTAAGGGGTATGAACTGCCAGGAGAAATTCCCTGGGTGCCGTCAGGCGATCTTCCTTCCGCCTTCAGAAGCCCAGAGTTCGAGCATTTCCGTGGTCACCGATTTGGGCCGCTCTATGGCATAGCCGAGTCCGCGGTCCCAGGTAATGTTCGCCATGCAGCCAAGAGCACGCCCTACCCCAAACAGGACCGTGTAAAAATCCCATTCCTTGACGCCGTAGTGCCATTGAATCACCCCCGATTGGGCATCGACATTGGGCCAGGGATTTTTGGTCTTGCCATGTTCGGTCAGGACGCCTGGGGCCACTTCAAAAATCATGGACACCAGTTTGAACAAGGGATCATCAGGGAGGCGTTTCTGACAGAATTCGCGTTGCGAGGTATAGCGCGGATCGGTTTTTCGCAGCACCGCATGACCATAGCCCGGGATCACCTGTCCGGAGTTGAGCGTGTCCCACAAGGCTTTGGTGATCAGCTCCTTGGTCGGCTCCTGATTTTTACAGTATTTCTCCTGGAACCGGAGGGTCCAGTCCAGCACTTCCTGGTTGGCACGGCCATGAAGGGGACCTGCCAGACCGTTCAACCCTGCGGCATAGGCCAGGTACGGGTCGGAAAGCGCAGAATGCACCAGGTGAGTGGTGTGGGCGGAAACATTGCCGGATTCGTGATCGGAGTGGAGAACGAAGTACATGCGCGCGACATCCTTGTACGCCTCATCCTGCCCGATCATGTGTGCGAAATTAGCCCCCATATCCAGAGTCGGATCGATAGCCGTCTGCTTGTCTCCTCGGTACTTCAGGTTGTAGATAAAGGCGGCGATGATGGGGATACGGGCGACGATGTCGCAGGCATCCTCGTAAACCGTCTCCCAGGCCACCATCTTATTGAACTGGGCCGATTCATAAAATCTGGCGAATTTGGAATCTTTTTGCATGGCCATGATACCGACGGAGAGCATGGTCATGGGGTGGGACTCCAGAGGCAGAGCGCGGATGGCATCAAAAACATAACCGGGTACATGCTGGCGAATTTTCCATTCTGCCAGGACCTGTTCCACCTGTTTCGGAGTCGGGACCTCGCCGGTCAGCAGGAAATACCAGAAAGCTTCGACAGTGGGATAATCTGACCCCGGCGCCTTGGGCAGGCAGGCGAACGTTTCGGGAATGGTCTTGCCGCGAAACCGGATGCCTTCCTGGGGATCGAGGTACGAAATATCCGTAACCAGGCAACGAATGTCCCGAGCGCCGCCGATACACTGTTCGATGGTGACTTCATCAATCTTCAACTTGCCGTTTTCTTTTACGAGTTTCTGGATGCGGGGACGAAATGCCTCAATTTTCTGTTTCAGGGTTTGCTTCAGCGTCATGATTTTCTCTCCAAAGTTTGGGGTTAGGGCCCAAGCGGACGCAACTCGACTGTTAGACGATGGCAGGCGTCTTGGCACGTCACAAAAGGGGTCCGAAAATGGGACGGGTCAGATGGTGAACAGGGAGATGAACTCCTGCACCGGAGTTTTGTCCAGAACCACAGGATTCTGAAAGAGCTTGATAATATTATCGGTTTGGGTTGGTGGCAGGCGCTTCAACAGATTGCGCCTGAATTTTTTCTGCAGAAAGGGAAGCCCTTCGGCACGGCGCCGGCGATGACCGAGGGGATACTCGATTTCGATGCGGTCGGTGCAACTGCCATCATGAAAAAACACCTGAACCGCATTGGCAATGGAGCGTTTGACGGGTTCGTAATACTCGCGGCTGTAACGCAAATCCTCCACCACTTCGATTTTGTCACGCAGAGGATCGATGCGAGGATCCGCCGCCACGTCATCGGAATAGTCGGCCGCCGTCAGGTTGCCGAAAATCAATCCTACCGCGGTCATGTACTGAAGGCAGTGATCGCGATCGGCCGAATTGTACAGGGACCCGGTTTTACTGATGATACGGATAGCCGACTGGTGTGTGGTAATCGTGACTTTCCTGATTTCCCCGAGCCGTCCAGCGACTTGCGGATGCAGTGCGACCGCGGCTTCGACGGCCGTCTGGGCATGGAATTCAGCCGGGTAGGAGATTTTGAAAAGAACGTTCTCCACGACGTAACTGCCGTAGGGGCGCTGCATGCCAAAAGCTTTTCCGCCAAAGGATACGTCATAAAATCCCCATTTTGGAGCGCTCAAGGCGCCTGGGCACCCCATTTCACCCCGCAACGTGAGCAGGGCAAGTCGTACAGCACGGCTCGTCGCATCCGCGGCGGCCCAGGATTTGCGGGAACCGGTGTTGGGGGCGTGTCGATAGGTTCGCAGACTCTGGCCATCGACCCATGCATGGGACAGGGCATCGATGACCTGCTCCCGTGAGCCTCCGAGCAATCTGGTGACCACCGCGGTTGAAGCCACCTTGACGAGAACCACATGATCGAGGCCCACCTGATTGAAACTGTTCTCCAGGGCCAGGCACCCCTGAATTTCATACGCCTTGATCAGGCATGTCAGTACGTCTTTTATGGTCAACGGCGCTCGGCCCTGCGCCAGATTTTTTCGGCTTAGATGGTCGGCCACCGCCAAAATGGCCCCCAAATTATCGGACGGGTGGCCCCATTCGGCAGCCAGCCAGGTATCGTTGTAATCGAGCCAGCGAATGATGCAGCCGATATCGAAAGCGGCTTTAACCGGATCAAGTTCGAACTGGGTGCCCGGCACACGGGCACCGTGAGGCACAACAGTCCCCGCGACCAAGGGGCCGAGGTGTTTGGCGCATTCGGGAAAACTGAGGGCCAGCATGCCACAGCCCAAAGCATCCATCAGACAGTAACGGGCCGTCTCGTACGCTTCTGTACTGGATATTTCATAGTCCATGATGTAGTCGGCAATGGCGACCATTTCCTTATCCGGATCAGGGCGGACATTCATTTCGGACATTCCACTCATAGGGGTTTTCCCTTTCCAGGTGAACCGAATTTATTTGGAGGACGACACGCTCGAAAACAACCGATCATTCATCTGTCGGCAGTGCTGTCCTTCTGTTGTCCAGCAACCGGTCAAGCTGCCGCTCAAAATCCTCGTAACGCAGCAACTCGTAGAGTTCTTCGCGCGATTGCATTATTGGGATGACCGAAGCCTGACTGCCTTCTTTGAGTATGGTCTCATAGACCGTCAACGCCGCCTTGCTCATGGCCCGAAATGCGCTCAGCGGATAAAGCACCATGGCAACGCCATGGGCCCATAGC
>QKGY01000242.1 GCA_003250235.1 Desulfuromonadaceae bacterium | reverse complement strand
CGGCGATCACGTCCACCTGGCAGCCGGCCTGAGCTTCAAAGGGAGGCAGCAACACGCGTAGCAAGCCGGAGTTTTCCGTCGAAGTCGTCGTCGCCAGACGCAGGTGTTCTACGGCCAAAGCCGGAGCGGCCAGAGCCGACACCATCAACAGAATAACAACCGCCAAGATTCTGAAATTTTTCATATTTTTTCTCTTTTCCAAGATTTTCGAACCATAAAAAAGGCCCTCTCCTGCGGAAAGGGCCCTGAAATTCCACGATGGAATCCTTTGGGTGGGCTCCTTTCCAAAAGGGAGGAACAACCGTTTCCCGTTGAACCCAATGACCGCCCGCCATAGGTTTGACCCCTTAGGCAAGACGGTTCGGAGATCGCTTTATTTCCCCGAGAGGGTCACCCCTTTCGGACTTTATTACTGTTTGGCCTGAGAAAATATCGAACTCTTTGAGTCGCCCGAAAGCCCTTTCTGTAAATCTTTACCCGTGACAAGCCCTTCCCGCAATCGGAAATATTCCTGCGGCGTATTGATATTGCGAATCGACAGCCCCTGCGGATCCTCTTCGGACAATACATTGGGGGGCACTTCGCTCACGCGGACCTCGGGGAAGAAGGAAATAATACGCTTTTCCCCGGCATCGAGCGCGCGCTCCATCGCCGGAATACAGCTTTTGCGATACAGGGCATGGAGCGGTTCAAGACCTCGATCGCTGCAGGGGATGGTAACCTCGGCGTTATCGTCATGCGCGCAGATCCTCCCGACAACCGCCGGAGAAACGAAAGGCATGTCGCAGGCCACCACAAACACCCTTTCATTTCGGGCATGGCAAAGCCCGGAGTGAATCCCTGCAAGAGAACCCTGCGCGTAGTAGATGTCAGGCACCTTGCGACAGGGGATATCCGCATAGAGATCGGGAGAGTTGGTTACGATGATGACCTCGTCGAAGACAGCGATCATCCGGCGGTAGATGTGATCAATGAACCGTGCCCCGTCAATGGGAAGCAGCGATTTATCACTCCCCATGCGGCGGCTCTCCCCACCGGCAAGGATGACGCCGGTGATCCCGGGTATCCGAAAAGTCCTTTTTCCGGAAAGCAATCGTTCGGGGTGACTGAACACCTCCATGGTTTCTCCGCGCACATAGCCGACCAGGCAGATGCCGGCTTTTTCGCAGAGCCGAACCGCCATGTCCGTTGGCGACGTCCTTGAAGCCACGACGGCGATACCCAGTCTGGCCGCCTTGGCGACCATTTCCGTGGAAACCCGCCCCGAAGTGACCAGGAGTTTTCCGGCCAGATCGACCCCTTTGAACAACGCCTCGCCGGCAATACGATCGAGGGTGTTGTGCCGTCCTATGTCTTCGGCATACAGGAGCAGCCGTTCCCCGTCTCCGACGGCAGCCGAGTGCATCCCGCCGTGCAGGCGATACCCTTCGGCTTTCTTCTGCAGATCCTTCATCAGAGCCATGACCGATTCCGGAGCATAAGACACCGTGGCAGGTGGACAGAAGGATTCCAACGCCTCTGCGCCGGGAAGATCGAAGGTGATGCCGGTTCCGCACCCCGAGGTCAAAACGGGACGCAGATCCTTCGGGATATCGTGTCGGAGCTGCACACGGGCCAAACCGAAGTCGCTGCAGACCCCCATTGTAAGAATGTCATCCAGCGAATCGACCATCCCCTGAAGGCGAAAAAAACCCGTCACCAGAAAATTGAGCTGATGCGGCGACGCGATCAGGGTCGCCAGGTTCCTGCCGTTGACTTCAAGACGCACGGGCGATTCCTTGACCAGGGGACGTGCCATCCGGTGTACCCCGTTCCGGTCCACCTGCATCACTTCAAAGGTATCCTGCATATCCATATCCGCTTTTTCCTCGGGCTTGACCATGGTGGAGCGCATAGCGCGCCCCACCATGGTCGGTTCCTAATGCCGTGCTCCGACTGCGCCCACTTTCTGGAAGCGATCCGGCAGGCTGTAATCCACCGTCTCCGGGTGATGCTCGAAGATCGGGAAATATTTGGCCAGCAGCACGAAAAACAGGACGTGGGCGGCAATGATGCCGATGGTGACCACGGACTCGATGAACGAGGGGAAGTAGATCTTGTCCCCATGCATCATGCCGAACATCGAAACGTTGAAGCGATTCAGAACCAGACCGAACACCACCAGGCCGGCGGCGGTGGCGCGACGGCTGTCGCTGTTGCGAATCCGGCTCTGCATCAGCATGATCAAGGGCAGAACGAATCCGATCCCCACCTCGATGGCAAAAAGGATCAGGAGGGCCGGGCTGTCGAAATACGGCCCCTGGCTGAGAAACACCAGACTGCCGATACGTACGCAGAGATACGCACCGAGGGCCCAGGGAAGTATCTTGGCCAGGGTTTTCAGCAGGACCCCCTCGTTGGGCTGCCCCATCCATTTGTGACTGGCGGTGGCCTCAAGGATGATAATGGAAAGACCGGCACAGATGGCGCTCATCCAGAAAAGCAGCGGCAGCACCGGGGTGTACCAGAGGTTGTGCAGTTTGTCGACGGCGATCAGGAAGAAGGTACCGAGCGACGACTGGTGCAGGGTGGAAATGGCCGCGGCCGCAATGACCAGAGGCATCTCCAGCCAGCGAAGTACCCTCAAAGGAAGATAGAAACCGAACTTCTCGCAGACCGGCGAAAGGAATTCGAGGAACAATACCGTCGTATAGGCCATGACGCACATGGAGACCTCAAACATGGGAGAGTGCAGGTTCCAGTAGCGCAGGACGTGCCAGCCCCGCTGGGGCTGGCCGAGGTCGAGCAGAAGACCGACGCAGACCAGCGAATAGCCGAGAAATCCGGTTACGATGGCCGGACGGACCAGGGGCTCCAGTTTCTTGATGTGAAAGCAGTGCACAATGGCCCCGAGGGTAAAGGCCCCGGCAGCCAGGGGAACCGCGGTCACCACGTCGAAGGAGATCCACAGCCCCCAGGGGTAGGTGTCGTTGAGGTTGGTCGTGGCCCCCAGGCCGAAAACGAATCGGACCAGAGACGCCAGAGCACTGGCAACCACCAGAAAGATGAGAAACTTGATGAAACGGTGGTAGCCCTTTATTTCATTGATGACATAACGCGCTGCGGTCATTTATTTGTCCTCCTTCGTCTCGGTGTTTTCTGCTTCCTCATCCCGCAGTCGGCTCAGGCGCTCTTTCCGGTGATTGATCCAGGAAAGGGCCGAGAGGCCGCCACCAACGGTCAAAAAGACCGAGGGTACGAGTCGAAGGGCCTGCCAGGTATAGCCGGGCAGTGGCCGCAGGGTGACCTTTTTGAATCCGAGTTCATCAAACGGCAGAGCCGTCAGATACATGACACTGGTTCCACCCGCCTCCTCTTTGCCGTACACCGTTTTGAGATAACGGTCCGGGTACATGGTCAGGCGGCGTTCCGCCTCCTTGATCATCTCGTGGCGGGGACCGTAGGAGATCGCCGTCGGACAGGCCGTCGCGCAGGCGGGCTTCATCCCTGCCTTGATGCGGCTATAACACCCTGTGCATTTCTTCACCAGAGGGAAGGCCTTGCTCCATTCGTATTTGGGAACCCCGAAAGGACAGGCGATCATGCAGAACCGGCAGCCGATGCAGCGATCTGCGTTATAAATGACCGGTCCTTCTTCCGTCTTGTGGAAGGCCCCTACGGGACAGACCGAGGCGCAGGCCGGTTCGTTACAATGCATGCACATCTCTTTGTAGAAGGCGAACTCGTTCTGTCCGTTTTTCTGGTAGTCCCTGAACTTGATGCGGGTAAAGGTCTTATCCGACATCGCCGGCGGGTTCTGGTACCCCTCGCCGCTGAAGAACTCGGTCTTCTCGGCCTCGAGCTGGTTCCACTGTTTGCAGGCGACCTGGCAGCCGCGGCAGCCGGTGCACTTGGTCATATCGATCAGAAACACATTGCCGTCATTAGGATTTTTCTGGGTGCTCATGCCTTTTTACCCCCTTTCTCGATATTGCACAGAAATGCTTTGTACTCGGGGATCGTGGTATTGGCACACCCTACCGCCGTCGTCAGAATATTCGCGCTGTCCCCTTTGGCCATGCCGCCGAAGCCGAAATGCCAGGGCAGGCCCACCTGTTCGATCATCTTGCCGCTGACCCGCAGGGGTTTGATCCGCGAGGTGACCAGAGCTTTCGCCTCGATGCTGCCCCGCTCAGACGACACCGTGACCCGGTCACCGTTTTTAAGGCCTTTCCATTCGGCCAACTGCTCGCTGATCTCCACGAACATGTCGGGAACCAGCTCGACCAGCCAGGGCAGATTGCGGGTCATGGCCCCGGCCTGCCAGTGCTCGGAGACCCGGTAAGTCGTTCCGACGTAGGGGAATTTGTCCGAACTGCTGATCTTGCAGGGAAGCGCCACGGCCGGATTGGTCTGCTGCCGGCTCATCATGTTGGCAACCGGGCTCTCCATAGGCTCGTAGTGCTCGGGGAACGGCCCGTCGGCCAGGCCGGCTGCGAAGAGACGGCCGTACCCTTCGGGGATCATGATGAAGGGATTCTTGGTTCCGTCCTCGCTCATCGGAGCCCAGCCGCCGTCGGGGACATCCCCTTCCCACTTTTTGGTCAGAGCGTTCCAGGCAATAACCACTTTCTTCGGGTTGAGCGGTTTGCCGTTCAGATCAACGGAGGCCCGGTTATAGAGGATGCGGCGGTTGACCGGCCAGCACCAGGCCCAGTTGTGATACATCTCCAGACCCGTGGGATCTTCCAGGCCGCGGCGCTGCATCATATTGCCGCCTTCGGTGTAGGAGCCACAGTAGAGCCAGTTGCCACTGGTGGTGGACCCGTCTTCCTGCAGGAAGGCGAAGCTGGGAACCTGCTGCCCTTTCTTGTAGAGCTTGCCCTTGATCTCGATATCGCGGGTGAACTGTCCGTTGCATTCCCGCGCCACCATCTCGATATCAGGCTCTTCTCCGTCACCATAGTTCCAGGAAAGGTTCACGATCGGTTCTGGGAACACGCCTCCCTTTTCGTAGAGCGCTTTGACCTTTTTGAACATCTGATCGACGATGAATGCATCGCTCTCCGCATGCCCCGGGGGGTTGACCGCCTTGTAGCGCCACTGTGCCCAGCGCCCCGAGTTGGAGATGCTGCCCTGCTTTTCGACACTGGAAGCAGCCGGGAGCAGGAAAACCTCGGTCTGGAT
>QKGY01000119.1 GCA_003250235.1 Desulfuromonadaceae bacterium | reverse complement strand
GCAGAGCGGTCGTATTTCGCCGCAGGCCCTGGAGAGGGCCCTCGAGGCGCTTCGCCGCATGAAGAAGATCACCGAAGGGCTGGGGGTCGACGTGATCGAGTCGGTGGCCACCAGCGCCATCCGCAAGGCGTCCAACGGCCAGGAGTTCCTCGACACGGTTCGCCGCGAATGCGGCCTGGATATCCGCGTCATCTCCGGGGAGGAGGAGGCGGAGCTGGCCCTGGAAAGCGCCTCCCACCAGTTCGAGATCGACTCGGGACACAATGTCGTCTTCGATATCGGCGGCGGCAGCGTGGAAGTCGTCATCGCCGCCGGTGCCCATATCGAGGAGATCGTTTCTCTCGACCTGGGTGCCGTGTTTCTGACCGAAACCTTCCTGCCCAGGGATCCACTGGGTGAAAAGGACCTGAAGCGCCTTCACCAGCATGTGCGCCGCGAGCTGAAAAAAACCTTCAACGATCCCGCCATGGCGACGCGGGTGCTGATCGGCTCGGGGGGGACGGTCACCTCCATCGGCAGCATGGTCATGGCCATGCGCAAGGAACAGTACGATTCCCTGAGCGGCTACGAGGTGCTGCGTTCGGAAGTGGTACACCTGCTGGCCATGCTGAGTCGCAAGGACCTGAAGGAGCGTCGGGGCGTTGCCGGTCTCAATGCCGAGCGCGCCGACATCATCGTCGCCGGGGTGGCTCTGGTCGATACGTTGATGGATCGTTTCGACGCCAACATCCTGCGCATCAACGACCGCGGCATCCGCGAGGGACTGATCCTGCAGAGCTTGCAGAAGCACGGGCTCACCTCAGCCCCCCAGGCGTCGCGGGACTGGCGCAGCTCCGCCCTGGCGCTGGCCCGCTCCTGTCACCTGGACGATGCGCACGGCCAGACCGTAGCGCGCCTGGCGCTGGAGATCTTCGATGCCGTCGCCACCGAGGCGTCTTTGTCGCCTCGGGACCGGGAGCTGGTCGAGGCGGCGGCGCTGCTGCACGATATCGGTTATTTCATCAGCTATTCGGCCCACCACAAGCATTCCTACCATCTCATCCGCCATGCCCAGCTGTTCGGCTTCTCCCCCAAGGAGCGGGAGATCATCGCCAACCTGGCCCGGTATCACCGCAAGTCTCTTCCCAAGAAGACCCACGAGAATTTTCAACGTCTCACCCCCGAGGATCAGATCCGCGTGAAGAAACTCGGCGGTATCCTGCGCCTGGCCGACGGTCTCGACCGCCGACGCGGCGGGGCGGTGCGCCGCATCGATTGCCGCATCGTCGACAACCGCCTCGCGCTCAGCCTGCATGGCGAAGGCGATCTCTCGGTGGAGATCCATGGCGCCCAGGCCAAGGCGGATCTGTTCGGCCGTGCTTTCGGATGGGACGTGGAGATGAAGACGGCCGGGTAAACCGGCCGTTTATTCCTGCTGTTACGCCTCGCAGAGACCCCTGACCTTGCGCCGCAGTGCGGCGAGATCCCCCTTGCAGACATAATCGGTGCCGCCGAAGGTGCTCACGGCACGGCGCAGACTGTCCTCGTCGTTGGAGGAGTAGAAGACGATGGGCAGCTCCGAACCGCCGCGCTGATCCCGGATCAGGCTGCAGAGCCGTTCTCCCGACAGGGCCGGCATGTTGACGTCGAGCAGGACGAGGTCGGGTTTCTCCTCCATGACCCGCTGGGTCGTGCGGAAGGGCGAGTTGTGGACCACGACCCGGAAGCCTTCGAGTTCGAGAATTTCCCGGGTGGTTTCAAGGTGGTTGGGGTCGTCGTCGACCACGAGGATCTTTTTGGCCAGCTGGTTCATGCGGTTTCCTTCCATTGTGAAGGGGAGATATTCAGGGGAAACACGACGCGGAAGGTCGTCCCCGCGCCGAAGGTGCTGCTGACGTCGATGCGGCCGCCGAGCCGTTCGACGAGTTCGCGGGTGATAGTCAGCCCCAGGCCGGTTCCCTCGCGCCGACGGGTCTTGGCATCTTCGAGCTGGCTGAAGGCGGTAAACAGGCGCTGCAGGTCCCGCTCGCGGATGCCGATTCCGGTGTCCCGGACAATCGTGTGAATCTCGTCGTCGCCCGGCACGAGTTCGAGGGTGATCCGCCCGCTGTCGGTGAACTTGGCGGCATTGGACAGGAGGTTGGTGAGAATCTGGCGGATTTTCACGGAATCCGCGTGCATCGGCAGGCTGTCCACCGGGGATTCAAGACAAATCTCCACCGGTTTGTTCCCCAGCAGCACGCGCGTGGTCTCGGTCACATTGCGGAGCACGTCCATCAGGTCGAAGTCCTCGTTGATGAACTCCATCTTGCCGGCCTCGATCTTGGAGAGATCGAGAATGTTGGTGATGATGGCGCGCAACCCCGTCGCGCTGGAGGCGAGAAGGGAGAGCTTCTGCCGGGCCTGCTCCGTCTGCCCCTTGTCGAGTGCCAGCCCCATCAGTTCGGCCAGGCCGATGATGGCATTGACCGGCGAGCGCAGCTCGTGGGTGACGTGGGCGATGAACTGGGATTTGATCTCGGAGACCTTCTCCAATTCGCGGGCCCGTGTCCAGGCCAGCTCTCTCTGGGCGATGCTGTGGGCAAGCACATGCCCCTGTTCCACCACCAGACGGCGGACCGAGAGGATGCCGAGATAGGCGCCGGCTTCATCCGTGACGACCAGCTCGTCGTAGATATCCTGATAGGGGCGCTGCATGGCCCGGTCGAGAACGCGGTCGAGGTTCTCCGCAGCAGGGACGATCATCGGGCTGTCGTCGGCGATCTCCGTGATCGGGCTGCGGGCATACACTTCCCGGGCAAAGGGTTTGAGCAGAACGCCGAAGAGCTTGCCGCGGGTGACCAGGGCCAGGGGGCTGCCCGCCTCGACCACCGTCACGGCCTCGAGCTCCGGAGCGTCCAGGAAAAGCTCGGCGACCTCTCGGACCGGGGTTTGCGGAGCGATGGTCATGCAGGTGGACACCAGTTCGCCGACCTGGCGCGTTTGCCTCTGTTGTTCGATCACGTCGTTTGTTCCTCGTGGCGTCTCCATGGGATCCCCTCGGCTCCAGATACTCCGACGGCACACCCTGCAGTCCTTCTGTTAGGAAATCTTGAGAGCCGGATGAATTTTGCGTGAAGCCTCAAGGGGCGGCTAACGGAATTTTCATCAAAGATTAATGCCGTTGAAACGAATGGGGCGGAAGGTGTGCGGCGACTTATTCTGACCTGTTTCCGAACAAGGATGATGCCCATGTCGCGAATGCCGGAACTGACCCTGCTCGAGGGCCGTTGCGAAAGCCGATCCGAGTCCCTGCCCCCCACAGCGGCGATGCTGCGTACCCTGGGGGTGGACACACGCTCCCGGGACCGATTGCTGGCCACTCTGCCGTTCGGAGCCGGGGATACCACGGCCGGCTCGGAGACGGAGCTGCAGGCCGTGGTGCTGGGGAACGGCCGGGATGTCGACCTGGCGCGCAGCCTCGAGGAATCCAACTATGTCGGCAACCTCATCCGCCGTTCCCAGTCCGGGGAAGCGTCTCCGCGGCTTCTTGCGGAGATCCGCGAGTATCTGGCCGGAAACGGGGAGGGGGTGTGGGAAAACAGCTGGGTGCGTTTTCCCCGCAGGCGGTTGAGCCCTTTCGCCGACCAGGTGCTGCGCCGCGATCTGCTCGCCGACAAGAGACGCCCCGAACTGGGGGCGCGCCGCGACGCGGGGCGATTCCTGCAGCAGGACGCCACCGCCGGCGAGATGGTGCGGGTCCCCATCAGTTATCTGGTCAAGCTCGCTCTCGCCGATCACCTGGGGAGCCGGAACGGCATACAGGCATCGCTCAGCGCTTTCGGGACACGTCTTCTCGACCACTATCTCAGTGACAACACCTCGCCGGAGACCTTCTCCTTTCACGTCGTGCCGCTGGCACCGGAACGCGGACTCGGCAAAGAGTTGGCCCGCGAAACCTCCAAGCGTTTTCTGCTGACCCATCTGCTCAGCGCGTACGCCAACCGCAAATTCGCCCTGGAAGAGAGCGGGCAGAAGGCCCTGATCTACTTCGCGCCCCACCCGCCGCAGCGGCAGAAGACCCTCAACGATCTGATCCCCGACGCCTATTACCGGGAGCTGTTCATGAGCCCCTGCCTCTCCGGCTGGGACGAGGGGGAGCGCAAGCACCAGTACATGCAGCTCTGCCACCAGGTGCTCGGGCGCAGCCAGTTCAACGCCATCGCCAAGCTGCGCGAGGCCGGGATCATCACCAACAACCTGGTGGTGCTTCCCAATATCTCCAACACCAGCCTGGCCAACAACGGCACCCATATCAGCCTGGGGAGCCGCATGCTGAGCCGCCGGCTTGCCGGCTCGAAACCCGGGTTCGGGCGGGTGGAGGAAAAGGTGGTCGGCGACCTGGCCATCAAGATCATGGAGCACTTTCTCCCCCTTTTCGTCGGCACCTACAGCGGCGCTCCCTATCGCCTCGATTTCGAGGACTTCCACCCCGAGAAGGCTCTGGGTTTCCTGCCGCACGAGCTCGACTACACCCACCTGCGCATGCTGTGGCGGCGCTGGCGCAAAAAGGCCGACCTCTCGGTGATGGGGCGTTCGCTCACGCCGTTCGGACCGACCTGGCTCGACAGGGGGCTGTCGAAGGTGCTGGGTCTCAAAGGGGATTTTATCGGCGATTTCCGTCTCATCGACTATCCGGTCGCCTTCCTCAGCACGCCTCAGAGTCCGGCTTTCGACGGCCGGCTGGGCAATCAGGACCGCCTCAAGATGGATCTGGCCGAACAGGGGGTTTTCGACCGTCAGATGTCCCTGTATCTCTTCATGAAACAGCGCGAACAGGCGGTGATGGGCTTTTCCGGGTTCGAGGGGCGTTATTACAGCCAGTTCGAAAGTCTTCACCGGGATATGGGGCATGCGGCCAGCCTGCAGACCCTGCTCTGTGCCCTGGCCTTCAAGCTGATCGCCACGGGCCGCTTCGACCATGGTGATATTCCCGATACGCCGACGGTCGAGAGCGAGCGGCGGCAGATTTTCTTCGCCACGGCCATCGGCATCCCTACTTTCTTCGTGCGTCGCGATACCCGCAACCGTCTTCTGCTCGGTATCCTCGGGCTGGCCCGCAACGTGCGCAGCAGCCGCCGCTATCCGGGATACCTGCGGATACACGTCCGCGAGTATCAGAGAGCGCTGGTCGCGGTGCTGCGCCGTGAAGGCTCCGACCT
>QKGY01000292.1 GCA_003250235.1 Desulfuromonadaceae bacterium | reverse complement strand
GAGGCCGTTCTGGTGCGTCTTGTGCGGTTTGAAGGGGCCGCCCTCGCGGTAGCCCGTCTCCCCGTAGACGAAGACCGTACCGGGGAGGCGGGTTTCGAGGTCTTTGTAGGCGGAGAGGATCACGTCCCTCACCCGGCTGTGCACGTAGGTGCGCCCCAGGAGGTTGCCCAGCGAACTGTAGCTGTGAAAATTGGGGCCGAAAGAAGGCAGGGAAACACCCCCTTCCAGTCTGCCGGAGCTCGGGGTGCCGTAACAGACGCTCTGCTCCGCGGCGGCAAAAGCCAGGCCGGGCAGAAGCAGGGTCAGGATCAGGAGGACCCGCCGCGTCATCCGGGTTGTCCCTCTTCGGGGAGCGGTCGGCGGGCGATGACGACGACGTGTTTCTGCGGATACTGGTCCAGTTCCAGATGCAGGATCTCCATCCCCTGATCCATGAGGACCCTGAGGTTGCCGGGGATGCCGATGGAGCTGTAATAGAAGGTGTCGTCGTGCCAGGTGTCGGTGTGCTCGCCGACGGCGTTGCCGAAGGTGTAGGCCAGTACGCCCCCCTCGGCCAGCTGCGCGCAGAGCTTTTCGACCGTCGGCTTCTGCGCGGCCAGGGGGAGGTGAAAGATGCTGTCCCAGGCCAGGATGAGGTCGAACCTCTCCTCCGTCTGCCAGGTGACGATGTCGGCAACCTGGAAACAGGATTCGGGATGGTTCAGTCTTGCCAGGCGGATCATCTCGGCCGACACGTCGATGCCGGTCACGGCCAGACCGTGCTCCCGCATCCGACGCACCAGACGCCCTCCGGCGCCGCAGCCCACATCCAGCGCCCGGAGGAAGTGCGTGCAGAAGCCCAGCGCTCTGTCCACCGCGGCGAGACCGTAGGTCGATTGATTATGGCGATCATGCCACCAGGCGGCGATGGCGTCGTATTTTCTGCCGAGTTCATGAGGATTCATGGCGGACCTGTCCGAACGAGTGCAAGCATTTTGCGTCAGGGCCTCAGAGAAAAGATCGGCCGGTTTGAACAATTGGATATCCCCTGGAGTTCCCGTCGAACAGTTTTACTCTACTTCGGACGCGTCGTAAAGTTTGGAGAACTCCATACCCAGGTTTGATAAACGGATTGTTGTCAGGGGGCGTTATGTGCAGGGTGCTCTGACAACCAGTAGACAGTATTCGCTAGTTTTTGTTTACAGAGAAGAGGAGTCCCCGTCGAAGGTTGTCGGGAATGACTAAATCCTGTCGCCAACAGCCAGAAAACACAGAAAAGCAAGAAGATAGGTCGATAGAAAGATTGTTGCCAGAGAGATGAAGAATTTTTGATCTTTGGTTTTGAGGAGGAACAGGTATTCACTGACAAAATAGCCGAACAAAAGAGTGAGAGGCCATATCACGTCGAACACGATGTAAAACCACCACCACCCCTCGCTCGCGTGAGGGGCGTTTGGAAAGATTCTTATGAAGATAAGGATCGATTTGAAAGGCTCGATGAAGAGGGCTCCCGGCAGAGTCCCGAAGGATATCAGGGCAAGCGCATAGGAGATGAGCACAAACACCAGATAACCTTTAAAGCGGCTGGTCAGGCTTACCTGGGGGTCATCGACAAGCTCTAATCGATCATTCGTTTTCAATGCGTACCCGCAGGAGAAACAGGTGGTGTCGTTATAGAAATTGGGGTAATCGCAAACCGGGCACTTCCACGCCATAAAATCCTTCCTTTCGGTTCATTACCCCGTGTGAAATGTCTGGAGGGGTTGTGGCACGGAATAGAGTATCAATGAATTCTAATGTTTCAAGTTCTCTAGCACGACCCCTCCCCTTGCCACCGCCGACAAAACCGGTCATAGTTTGTAGACTGTGAAATGGTTTTCAACCCGAAGGGAATCCCTCATGCCCTGGAAAGATACCCAAAGTTCCCGCCTGCGGCGGGTATTTCTCGAAGGCTTTTCGGCCATGGATATCGCCGAGCCGCTGGTCTCCTTCGATGCCGACGCCGATGCCCTCAGCGTCCGCCGCATCATGGAGAAGAAGGATTTCGATCTTGTCGGCGTGCGGCGCGACGGACTGGTCTGCAGCTATGTCCGTCGGGAAGATCTCACCGGGGGGCGCTGCGCCGATCACATCCGCGCCTTTACCCCCGACGACGACCTGGTGCCGGATACCGCCAATCTCCTCGATGTCGTCCGTTCGCTGGCCATCAATGAGCAGTGTTTCGTGACGATTCTCGACCGGGTTGGTGCCATCATCACCCTGAGCGACCTCGAAAAACCGCCGATGCGCATGTTTCTGTTCGGCATGATCACCATCATCGAGATGTCCTTTACGGAGATCCTGCGGAGGCGCTACCCCGACAACCGTTGGCAGGAGCTGCTCTCCGAAAGCCGCCTGGCCAAAGCCAAGATTCTGCAGAAAGAAAGAGCGCGGCGGGGTGAGCAGGTGCCGCTGATCGATTGTCTGCAGTTCGGGGACAAGGGGTGGATTTTGACCTACGACGAAGAGCTGCGCAAGGCGCTGGGGCAGGGTTCGCGCAAAGAGGCGCGCCGGGCGGTTAAAGAGATTGAAAGCCTGCGCAACAACCTCGCCCACACCCAGGAGATCATCCCCACCGGCTGGCAGCAGATCATCCTCACCTGCAGCCGGTGGGAAGACAACATGGAACACTTCATCTCGCAGACCCCTCCCATTGAGGAGGATGCCGAGCGCCAGGAAGCCCTTGATGCCATCGAGGAGGAGATGCGTACGCGCTCCGAAGGGTGGTGGTCGCGACTCATGGCCGCCATCCCGGAGCTGAAGGAGCTGGACAACACCCCCCAGTCTCCCGTTTATCATGCCGAAGGGGATGTGGGGGTCCATACCCGCATGGCCATCGAGGCCTGTCCGCCCGATTGCGACCCCGATCTGCGCTGGGTGGCCCTGCTGCACGATGCCGGCAAAGCCACGTCCACCAGAATTGACGACGACGGTCGCATCACCGCACACGGTCACGACCGGGTGAGCGCCGATATGGCCGAGCGCATCCTGTGCCGGCTCGGTATGCCCGAGGCGCGCCGCAGACGCATCGTCTGGGCGGCGCGGTTGCACATGTTTCATCTCTCCTGGCAGCTTACTCCCGCCAGCCGCTTGAGCAAACGTCAGCAGGGCTACCTGACCCACCCCGACTTTCCCCTGCTGCTCGAATTTCTCAAGATCGACTCTCTGGCCTCGCGGGGCAAAACGACCAAGATGGACGCCTATGACTTTTACAAGAAGCAGTGGGAGAAAGAGGCCGGGGTTTGACTGCGTCAGGCGGGTACTATTGGTTTTTCCCTTCTATTTATGTCTGTTACAGAAGCTTGTGCTAGAGCTTTGACATGCGGCCTTAATGTCCTCTTTATCCCAGCTGTTTTCTTCTGCACAAAAAGCATTGTAGGTGTCTCTTGGTTCCGACGTTTTAAATGAGTTCCAGCGTTCAAGGTAGGAGTCCGCCTTGTCGGTACATTCACGGCGTTTTTCCATATAGTAATCCGCCTTATGGTTGTTTCCCTTGTTATGATACTCCCACATCTTGGAACCCAAATCCTCGCATTCGTCATTTTTTGAATCCAGACGGTCTTCAAGCCGCTGAAGCTCGTTGCGGTATTGATCATAAGCCTTGGACGCTTCAATACAGTCCATAATCGGACGCCTGCGAACGGCTGCGTCGGCATTTTTTTTAGCTTCTTCAGCCTGAACGAGATAGGCAATGGTTTCCTTGTAATATTTCCCGTTCTTACCCTGAGTGTCGGCATAGTGAGAAAACTTGTAATATGCTTCAACCTTATTTCCCGACTCAAACAGCGCCTTGCCCTCGAAATACTCAAACGATGCCGGCAGAGTCGCCCCCATCCCCTTCAGCTCCTGCATGGTTTCAAGGGCTCCGTCATAGTCCTTGGCTTCCAGTTGTTGAACCAGCTTGGTCTTGAGCATATCCAGTTTGACTTCATCCGAAAGAGCGTGGCTGAACGTGGGAAGTGCTGTGACCACCAGAAACAGGGCTGCGCAAACCAATTTTTTCATGTTGAAAGACTCCTTGATCAGTCAATGGTGAGAGTGTATGCGTGCCAGTTGTCATTGTTAGAGAGATATGCTTTTTTCGTGGCAACAAGGCGGTTGTCGAGATAAACGTACAAGGTTACGTTACCGGCATTGCCTTTATAATGTTTGACATAGACGTCATACGTTCCAGGGGATTGTTCGAGCTTTACAGAGATGTTTTCAGGGCCATACCGCTTGGTATTGTCCACATCAAGCATCATGTTGGCGGTTTGTTTGTGCTCGTAAAAGCAATGCTGGTCTTGGGGACCTCGGACGTGAAGGTCCATGTCCGAATTGACGCTGTCCCATGTGAGGGTGAAGCGAGCCTTGACCGGTGGTGTTGTGCTCTTAACCGTAACGCGCGTGTAAGCATTTTTGGCTGCGCTTTTATAGGCGATATCGATGGTATTATCCCCGTTGAAGAGAACGACCTTGTTACTGAACGAGCCATCCCCGTTCAGATAGACCGGCTGCTCCAAGCCATTCACATTGAACGTTACGGACGAACTGTCGATTGACGAGACGTTTTTGACCTTGCCGCTTACAGTGATGACGTTTTCCCGAGTGCTTTGCGGGAGTGGGTCAAGCTCCAGTTTCACTTTTTCCGTGTTTTCGAGCAGGTCTTCGAGAGAGTCTCCGTTTTGGCTGGAAGGGGTGTCGAAAAGCGCCGGTGTTTTCGATGATACGCTATCCGGGTCTTCTGTTTTTGCCAGCATGGTTTCCAGGTCATCCGCTTCCGCTGTGTGAGCTTTGGCCAGAGAGATCTCGAACGCCGTGTGGCGTGCATCGAGCGTTATCCATTCCTCGGTCGGTTGAAATCCGTCACAGTCCACGCGAATGTGATAGCGACCGGCCCTGAGTTTGATGCCGGCCCTGTAAGGAGGCTGGATGTTGAGGAGGCGAATCTGTGGGGAAGACGGCTGGATCGTGCCGTTTGATGTCACCTGGATCGTCAAGGGATAGGTCGATTCGCTTTGCAATGCGGCAACCAATCCCGGTACGCCTGCGAAAGTCAGGTTCTTCACTCCGGCAAAGGCAAAGCTGTCCTTTTTCAGTGCCTTGAACGCTTCCTTTGCTTCATCGGGAGGGAGAAAGTTCTCGTTGATCAGGTCTCCCAGGATAAATTCACCCCAGTTGGGGCTGCC
>QKGY01000224.1 GCA_003250235.1 Desulfuromonadaceae bacterium | reverse complement strand
GAGGGAGAGCTTCCCGATTTCATCCTTATCGATGGCGGCAAAGGGCAGCTGGCCGTGCTTTCGGATGTTCTGGAAACCCTGCAACTCGAAACCCTCATCGATACGGCGGGGATCGCCAAGAGCCGGGTGATCAGCAATGTGCGGGGCAAGGCGGTGGAGAAAAGCGAAGAGCGTTTTTTCCGACCGGGTAGGAAAAATCCCGTCGTGTTGCGGCAAGGTTCGGCGGCACTCTTCATGCTGGAGCGATTGCGGGATGAAGCCCACCGCTTCGCCATCACCCACCATCGCAAGGTACGCTCAAAAGCGACTCTTCGCTCGGCCCTCGAGGAAATTCCGGGTGTCGGGGAAGCCCGGCGCAAGCTGCTGCTGCGCCATTTCGGAAGCCTGAAGAAAGTGCGGGAGGCCTCTCTGGAGGCGCTTCAGGCGGTTCCGGGCCTTCCCGGCGACCTCGCGTTCAAGATTCACCGGCATTATCACCCGGAAACCTCCGGGCCGCCCTGAATTTATTTGGGGCTGTAGTGCCGCTTGAGCCAGCGGCTCAGACCGTCCATGCCGGGGAAAAGAACCCTTTCGGTGATATTGGCCTGATCCAGCTTGTCGCGGATCTCCCATTTCAG
Source organism: Desulfuromonadaceae bacterium (assembly GCA_003250235.1). GTDB lineage: Bacteria > Desulfobacterota > Desulfuromonadia > Desulfuromonadales > SZUA-540 > SZUA-540. Next base: position 4,576 of record QKGY01000224.1, on the reverse strand, counting down.
TTCCGCGGGAATAATGATTTTGCGCCAGATCTGCGGGTAGCCTTTGAGCCAGTCGTCAAGCGATCTGTCCGGCGATGTCATGACCGAGCAGAAGGCGTACTGGTTGATGATGCGGTCGTCAATGGAGGGAGGTTCGAAAAAAATGGCGAAATCGTCCACAGCGAGTTCGTTGAGTTCTTCCAGGGTGCGGATGGACCCCGAAAGCATTTCGACGGTCATGACGTTGGCCCCCTCCTGTTCCAGCTTGTTTTTCAGTCGCTCGGGAAGCAGTTGGTGCGCTTTGACGTAATTGACCGCCCAAATGGTGCCGTCGAGGTGGAAGTTTTCAATGTTGGCGGTGGCAAAATGCATGGCGATAAAAGGGGAATAGGTCCAGTCGAGCAGACGGGTAGGCAGCCCGTAGTGCTGGGCGACCGACAGCCAGTGCCAGAGCGAGTCCCTTTCAACCACGCTGCGGTGGGCGTATTTTTTGAAGTTGCGGAGAAGATGCCGTTCAAGTTCGGCAAAGTTCCCCCGCAGGCGCATCAGCGTTGTTTCGAGTTTGTAATCGGCGTTGGACAGCCCACGAAAGGCATAGCGTGAGCGAAAGCGCCCCAGGTCGGGACTCCAGGAGTCTTCAAACAATTCACTGACCAGGTCATTCCAGGAATGGATGCGGATCTCATTCATGATGTGTGTCTCTGGACCGTGCAGCGGTGGAAGAGGTGCGTCCCGGATCTGCAGGACGCAAAAAATAAAGCCCCGGTCAAAAGACCGGGGCTTTTCGTAGTCAGGTACGGTTATTTCTCGACGGTCACTTTGGCGTCTTCGACGATGACCCCGTATTTGTAGCCATAACCGAAGTCCTTGTCGACCGAAAGGGGGCCGACGATCAGAACGGTGTCGCCGACCTGGGCATTTTCAGCCGTGGTGACGGTCAGATCGTTGGTTCCTTCAGCCCCGGTGCCATCCTGCAGGTGAATCCAGTTCTTGCCCATGATCTGCGGGCTGAACTTGACGACCTTGCCCCTTACGGTGACGGTCTTGCCGGCCAGATCCGCCTTGCCGGCATAGACCTCGGCGACAGTCACGCCATCCTTGGCTTTGGTGATGCCGGCCAGGTCGATTCCCTGCTCCTTGGCAGCATCCTTCGCGTTTACGTTGGGGTGACCCGCGGGCATGGCGCCACTCTGAGCCTCGGGCTGTACGGCGCCCGGTGCCAGAATGCTGTCGACGAAGTAGACGACGTCAAAGTCGCGATTCAGGGTTTTGCTGTGATAGTTCGGCATGGCCATGCCTTCGGGCACGACGACGGTGTCGCCGACCTTGACGGCGAATTCGGGGGCGGCCGCCCAGATTTTTTCCGTGCCGGTATCGACCTGAACGTAGGTGTATCCGCCCGAGTTCATGGTTTCAACGACCTTGCCGGTTTTGCCGGGAGCAGCCGGTTTGGCTTCACTCTGCGGTGCGGGCGCGGCAGTCTGCTGCTGGGCAGGTGCGGCAGCCTCCTTGCTCTCATTCTTACAGCCTGCAACCATAAAGGCTGCCATAACAAACGACAACAGCAGGATAAGAGTTTTCTTCACGCTTCGTCCTCCAGGGGGTTGTTCGGGCGGGGATTTCCGCCCGGAATTCTAGGTTATTGGGAACAACTGCGGTGAGACTAGCATAAGTGGTTGCCATGACACAAGATCGCAAGTTCAAATCCGTCTAACCCCTCCCTGTTCACCTGTGCATTTGCGCGGTAAGGATCTGTCTATCTGCCCGGCTGAGGAGCTCGGCCATACCTTGTCGTCATCTCTCCCAGGAGTTCCAGGCGCGGATCGTTGAGATCGCCGGGGAGGAAACGCCAGGCCCAGTTTCCCCGCGGAACGCCCGGCGTGTTCATGCGGGCCTGTGCGTCCAGCGAGAGGATGTCCTGCAGCGGCAGAATGCACAGATCCGCCACGCTGGCCAGGGCGGTGCGCATCAGATCCCAGGGCATGTTGCGGCCGCTGATCCCCAGGTAGGTCTTCACGGCACTGCGGTCGTTGGCGGACAGCTCCTGCCACCAGCCAAGGGTGGTGTTGTTGTCATGGGTGCCGGTATACACGACGCTGTGGTGAACCAGGTTATGGGGAAGGTATGGGTTGTCCGGCCCCGAACCGAAAGCGAACTGCAGGATTTTCATGCCGGGAAAGTCAAAGTCGTCCCGCAGCGATTCCACCTCGGGGGTGATGACGCCCAGGTCCTCGGCAATGATGGGGATTTCACCGAGTTGGGCGCGTAGCGTCTGGAACAGCTCCCGACCGGCTGCCGGCTGCCACTGGCCATGGATCGCGGTCTTCTCTTCGGCGGGAATGGCCCAGTAGGACTCGAATCCGCGGAAATGATCGACACGGACCATATCGGTCTGCTCCAGGGTCCAGCGGAACCGCGCCAGCCACCAGGAGAATCCCTGCTGTCTCATCCGTTCCCAGTCGTAGAGGGGATTCCCCCAGCGCTGGCCCGTTGCGCTGAAGTAATCGGGAGGAACTCCCGCCACCAGGGTCGGGTTCTGACCGGCATCCAGGTAGAAGAGGGAGGTGTTCGCCCAGACGTCCGCCGAGTCGAAAGCGACGAAAATGGGGATATCGCCGAGGATTTTTATCCCTTTTCCTGAGGCGTACTCCTTGAGGGCGAACCATTGCTCGAAGAAAACGAACTGGTGGTATTTGCGATGCCGAATCGGCTCGGCCAGGTCACGGTTCCAGGTGTCGAGGGCTCCCGGCTCTCTGTTCCTCAGGGCCTGCGGCCAGCGGTTCCACGCGGCTCCCTTGAAGTGGTCGCGCAGGGCCATGAACAGCGCGTAGTCGTGCAGCCAGTACCCCTGCATCTGGCAGAAATGATCAAAGGCGTCACGACGTTCGGGCTTCCCTTGGCGATAAAAGGCCGTGGCCGCTTTTTCCAGAAGCCGTCCCTTGAGTTCGTGAACCCGCCCAAACTGGGTGAATCCTTCGGGCAGATCCGCATCTTTCAGGTCTTCGGGGGTCAGATCCCCCTCTTCGACCAGACGCTCCAGGCTGATCAGCAGGGGGTTGCCGGCAAAAGCGGAAAAGGAGCTGTAGGGGGAATCCCCGAACCCCGTCGGCCCCAGGGGGAGGATCTGCCAGACGCTCTGCTGATTGTCAGCGAGAAAATCGATAAAGCGGTAGGCCTCCTCTCCCAGGGACCCGATGCCATATCGGCCGGGCAGTGAGGTCGGGTGAAGCAGAATACCGCTGGCGCGTTGCAGGCGCATAACAGAGAACCTCCTGGATGACGGCAACAGGCTGAGATCACCCTTTAGGACTGTTTTTCCGGACTGTCGTTGTTCAACGTGCGGAGCAGCCCTTGCAACAGCGTCTCGCGTTCCGCGTCGCTCAGCCGTGCCTCGGGATGGGCCATCTTGTAGGGAAGGGGAGGCATCTCCTTCTCGGTGATCACCTCGCGGATTTCCTTGATCAGACGTTCTCCCTTAAGCTGGTGGTCCCAGTCGGAAAAGTTGAGGTGCTCGCGGCCTTCGCTGACGTCATATGCCACCAGCCAGGAGGCGGGAGCGATGTTGCTGTACCAGGGCCAGACGGTGTGGTTGCTGTGACAGTTGAAGCAGGCACGCTCGGCGAGCTCATGGGTTTGCGGGCTGTCCCAGGTGGGTTCACCCAGCACGGAGGGATTCGTGTGGTCCTTACCGTATGGGATCGCCTGGATAAGCACCAGAAAAGCCGCCGCAAACACAAAGCCATAGAGCAGAATAGGTTTTTTCTTCGCCATGATTCGTTCCTTCCTGTGGGTTTGAAGGGCCCCGGTGGATGGGCCGGGTCATAGTTTAGCAGGGGCGGCTGAGGGTGCAAGCCGGAAGGGGCAGGATTTCATCTCCTCAGGCGTAGAACCGTTCATGGCTGTTGAGAAAATGGCAGGGAACGAACCGCTCGCCGAGCATTCCCTCAAGCTCTCGGAGTTCCTGGCGCACGCGGTTCAGCCCCTGGCTGTCGGCCCAGCGGCACAGGCCGCCGAGAAACGGCGGGAAACCGGTTCCGAACACCATCCCGGTATCGATATCCTCCGGGGTGGGGACCACCCCCTGTTCCAGACAGCGTCCGGCTTCGTTGACCATGATCAGCAGAAGCCGTCGCCAATCGGCCTCTGTGGCCGGCCGGTCCGCCTCGAGATTGACCATGGGGCTGACCTCCCGGTTGGGCCCCGATTCCTTCGCGTCGCGATAGAGGTAAAAGCCCTTGCCGCCTTTTCGCCCCAGCAGACCCCCGCTGGCAACATCCTCCAAAAGGGGACTCTGATGCAGGTACGAAAAGGCTTTGCCCAGGGTTCTGCCCACTTCGCCGGCGACATCGAAGCCGACTTCGTCGAGCAGGCGGAAAGGGCCCATGGGCAGACCGAACCGCCTGGCCCAGGCATCCAAAGATGTCCACTGGACGCCGGCCGCCGCTACCAGGCAGGCTTCGTTGAGATAGGCTCCCAGGAGCCGGTTGACCAGGAAGCCCGGCGAGTCTTTGACGAGGATCGGCGTTTTCCCGAGGCGGAGGGCCAAGTCGAAGAGGGTGACAAGGGTCTCGTCGTCCGTGTGCTGGCCGCGGACGAT
>QKGY01000245.1 GCA_003250235.1 Desulfuromonadaceae bacterium | reverse complement strand
TGCGCCCAGACGCGCCAGTCGCTTAGGTTATGTTCCATCTCGATGTGTACAAAACGGTTGGCCAGCGGTGCCGCCATGCGAAAGGTCACCCCGCGGTCGCTCTCACGGTTTCCCGCCGCGACGATGGCCCACCCATCTGGAAGGGTGTATTCGCCGATCTTGCGGTCAAGTATGAGCTGGTAGGCTGCCGCCTGAACCATGGGGGCGGCGGTGTTGAGCTCATCGAGAAACAAAATGCCCTCGGGAATAGAGCCGTCAGGGAGAAACGAGGCATTCGCCCAGACCGCCTCTTCGGTGGTTGCGTTGAAAAACGGAATACCGCGCAGGTCGGTCGGGTCGAGCAGGGAGAGGCGCAGGTCGATACAGCCGATGGAGGCTTCTTTGGCAATCTGGGCGACGATGGAGGATTTTCCGATTCCAGGAGGACCCCAGAGAAAGACGGGAACTTTACGGGTGATGAGGTGGCGCAGCGCGCGCTCGGTCTGGAGGGGGGTCATGGCAATCCTTGCAATCTTTTGGCAGGGAATGCAATTTTGTTTCTATGTCTGTCAGAGATTAACGTTGAAATGCCCGATGGATAAAGCCTACCATTGGGTTCTTAGGGGATTTTCATACAAGGCGTTAACCTTACATGTAAGGAATTTTAGAGGTCTCTGAACTTTGCCCGGATGGCCAGAAATTCGTCGAGGTGATCGAAAAAGATGTCAACGAGTTTAGGGTCGAAGTGTTTGCCGCGCTCCTCTCTGAAAAGTTGGAAAATGCGTTCGTCATCCCAAGCCTGTTTGTAGACGCGTTCGCTGCCGAGTGCGTCAAAAACGTCGGCCAGCGCGGTGATGCGCCCGAATATATGGATGGCCTCTCCGGAAATACCGCGCGGATAGCCGCTGCCGTCATACTTTTCATGATGCTCATAGGCCACGATGGCGGCGGCTTCAAGCAGCGGCCGATGGGAAGCCTTGAGCATCTCATAGCCCAGTTCCGCATGTTTCTTCATGAGTTCGAATTCCGCTTCGTCAAAGCGTCCGGGCTTGTTCAAAATGGCGTCGGGAATGGCTACTTTTCCAATGTCGTGCATGGGTGAGGCCTGTTTGAGCATCTCCGCGTCCTCTTCACCGAGACCGTAATGGAGTGCGAGAAGCCTGGAGTATTCGGCAACCCGTTTGACATCGGCTCTCCCCGATGGCACCCATGGTAAAAACGACTTCGCGCTGGGTATCTTCGATCTCGTGATTGAGGGTGGTGATTTCGCCTATGGCGTGATCCATACCGCGAATCATGCGGTTGAAGGCGTCGGCAAGATTCCCGATCTCATCATTACGGTCGATGGGGACCTGTGTGGTATAGTCTTTCGTCTGGGTGACACGTTTGGCGGCATCGGAAAGGCGAAGCAGCGGCCTTACCAGGGCAACGGCGAAGAGCAGGGCGATGATGACGATGATGACGCCGCCGATGCCGAGCGTGAGCAGAAACCACGACTCAAACTTTTCGGCCAGACGGTATGCGAAGGCTTTGTCCTCTTCAAGAACGACACGTATGCCTGACATGGCGGCGACGGGGGCTTCAACCTGAACGGATTCGAAGAACTCCTGCGGCTGAAAACGTTTTTCTCCCTCCCCGGTGATCAGGTAGTAGTGGCGGTGGTTGCTGTTTGTGAAGAAACGCTGCAGGTTTTCAAGGTCATAGACGACGCTGAGGGTTGCGACCGGTTTGTTTTCAAAACTGGAGATGACGGCCTTTTCAAACAGCGGGGTCGCCCCAAACTGTGTGCCGATGGCCGCAAAATCGCTTGAAGCGATAATACGTCCTTCGAATGTCGTGAGAAAGAAGTCGCCGCTGAGGTGCAGGTCCTCTTTTTTGCTGAGCAGCATCCGGCTGATACGGTGGTCGAGATCGTTGGTATAGAGATCGTTCATCACCTCCGAACGCGCCATGAAAGCGAGATCGTTTTGCAGATTCTGGAGGTTCTGGTCAATACGCTCCATGCTCAGGTCAAGGTTGGTGATGTTCTGGGACTGCTCTTCCCGCAGCGAGGCACCGAAGATGAGCATGGTCACCGTGTAGGGGACAAGGCTGACCAGAAGAAAGAGCAGGATGGTCTTGAATTTAAAACTCATACAGGACGTGAACCTTCTCATCGACCATGTCGGAGGGGAGGTAGCCGATCGCTCCGGGGACATTGATGATAAAGAGTTTGAGTGCTTCGTAGGAGGCCTGTGTGATGGGAGGCGAGATCCCGGCAAAGTGCTGTTTGACCCAGTAGGCACCCAGTTTGTCGCGGCTCATGTTCAGAACCGCCTGCTCAAAAGCGATACGGGCTTCGTTATCGGCAAGCAGGTTGACGGGAATGACCTTCTGAGCTCCGAGAAACTGGCGTTTGAGCAGGAAGATGTCACGCAGCTGACGCTGGGAGGGCGTGTCGCTCCCGATGGAAGCGGCAATGACGACACTGTAAGATGCCGCAGATGCGATCGTGACGGTGATGAGAAGGGATGCCAGCCATTTCATCAGAAGAGCACCGAAAAGGAGGCCAGAAATTTGTCATGCGCTTCAAGCGTATGCCAC
>QKGY01000405.1 GCA_003250235.1 Desulfuromonadaceae bacterium | reverse complement strand
GGTCCCCCACGACGGCATGGCCCTTTTCGGCGAATTGCACGCGGATCTGATGCTTGCGGCCGGTGAGGAGATGGATGTCCACCAGGCTGAAATGCCGGGTCTCCTTCAGCACCTTGTACGCCGTGCGGGAGAGCTTTCCCTGCCCCGGCGCCGTGGTCGAGTAAACCCGCTGGGCGGCGTTTTCGACCAGGGAACTGGTGATCGTCCCCTCTTTGGGGTCCATCCGCCCATGGATGACGGCCAGGTAGTGCTTTTCCGTCTCTTCCCAGTGCGTCTGCAGAAATTCCTTGGCCGACTCGCTTTTGGCAAAAAGGAGAATCCCCGAGGTCTCCTGATCGAGGCGATGGACCACGTAGACCCGGTTGCGCGATTTCGGATCCCCCTTGCGAACATAGTCGTTGAGCAGGTAATGGGCGGTTCGCGTCTTGTCGCGCTCCGTGCCGACGGTCAGCATCCCCGCCGGCTTCACCACCACGAGGATGTCCCTATCCTCGTGCAGGATGGGCAACCCGCGCGGCTGATGCTTCCTGGCAGGCTGTGTCCCTCCAGATCGGCCATCCTCACGCCCGCCCTCTTTTCCTGCGCCTCCCCGCCTGTCCTTCTCTGCCATACCCGACTCTCCCAGGGCGACATGCCCCGGCAGCTACTGTATATGCAGACGCCGAAAAGAAATAGGGGGATTTTTTCACCGAGTAAAGAAGATTGCAAAGATCGGCGACCGAGGCTATGATTACTAGAACACTGTTTTAACAACAAGGAGAGAGGCATGTCACAAAAACTGATTCTCAGCAGCAAGGAAGGGGCGATTGGACGGATCACGCTGAATCGTCCGGAAGGGATGAATACCTTTACCGTGCCGTTCGCCAAACAGCTTGACGAAGCCCTTTGGGACATGGAAAACGACCCGGAAATCCGGGTGGTGGTTATCAACGGCGCCGGCAAGAATTTCTGTACCGGGATTTCCCTCGACCAGTTTCCCCGGCGTACCCAATCGGAAGCTCGTGAATTCCTGTATCAGATCGATGCCTTCTATCACACCCTGGCACGCATGAAAACGGTAACCATCGCCGCGGTCCACGGCTATGCCCTGGCCAATGGCGCCGGACTGGCGTTCGGCTGCGACCTGACCGTGGCTGCCGATACCGCCACCTTCGGCACCACCGCCATCAACGTCGGCCTGATCTGCCTGGGTCCGGCGGCCCCCATGATGCGCTCTCTGGGCCTCAAGAAAACCCTGGAGATGGTTCTGACCGGTGACATGATCGGCGCGGCAGACGCGGAGAAGCTGGGGCTGGTCAACCGGGTCGTTGCCGAAGCGGACCTGGAATCCGAAGCGATGAAACTGGCGCAAAAACTGGTGGCCAAAAGCCCCCTGGCCCTGCAGATCGGCAAGGAGGGGATCAACCGTCTGCACGATACCCCTTACCATCAGGGGCTCGATGTGATGGATGATCTCTTTGCCACCCTGGCCTCCACCGAGGACGCCGTGGAGGGGGTCAACGCCTTTCTGGCCAAACGAAAGCCGGAGTGGAAAAAACGCTAAACACGAACGGTATCCTGAGGTAAATAAAATAAAGCGGGTTCTGCCGGCAACGCCAGAACCCGCTTTATTCTTTGACTTTCCCGTAAAAGCCTCTCGCCGGAGACCCGACATTATTCGAGGGCCTTGTAGGCGACCTCAACGATTTCAAGTTCCGCGCGTCCCCCCGGAGTGTCAAAGGACACCACATCCCCTTCCGATTTCCCCAAAAGCGCCCTGCCGATGGGGGAGACCCAGCTCACATGCCCCCGAGCGGGATCCAATTCGTCCACCCCGACGATCGCGTAGGTTTTTTCCTCCCCCTCTTCATTTTCGACCGTGACGGTCGCTCCGAAAAGCACCCGTCCGCGGGCGACCGACTCCTGCGCCACAGGGTCGATCACCGTCGCTTCTTCGAGACGCTTGGTCAGAAAGCGAATCCGTCCGTCGTACTGCCGGAGTTTTCTCTTGGCATAATGGTAATCGGCGTTTTCGCTGCGATCCCCGTTGCTGGCAGCCCAGGCGGCCGTCTTGACCATCTCGGGGCGCAGGGTGTAGAGGAGGTCTTTGAGTTCGGCCCTCAATCTTTGCGCGCAGGCCGGGGTCATATAGATCGGCATCGGTTTTGTGGATGCTTGTTGCGTCATGACTTCATCTTTCGTCGACTGGAATGGACCGGATTTTCAGGATCACGGTCATTTTCTGCTATGGTTTAGATATGAGCGATGACATCAAAGACAACCGACTCAGCCGCAGCGAGTTGATCACGGTCCTGACACACTATTACCGTGCCGAGGTGCAGCGCAGCCTGGCCTGGCGCGAACGGCTCGATCGCACCACCAACTGGGCGGTTGGTGCGACGGCGGCCTTTCTCGGCTTCGGATTCAGCCACCCCGAGTTCCCCCACCCGTTCTTCCTTTTCGGCATCGCCATCATCTATACGCTTCTGCTGGTCGAGGCCCGACGCTATCGCTTTTATGACGCCTACGAATACCGCGTCCGGCTGCTGCATCAGAATTTCATCTACCATGCCCTGGCCCACGGCACGCTGAGCGAAGATCCCGAATTTGACGACCGCGGCGTCTACTGGAGAGCGGAAGTGGCCTCGGACCTGCGCTATCCCCAATACAAGATGAGCCTCAGCTACGCTCTGGGTCGGCGCATTGCCGCCAACTACATCTACCTGTTCATGATCCTGATCGCCGGTTGGCTGATGAAAATCCGCCTTCATCCCCAAGCCATCGACAGCTGGGAGGCTTATGTCCGTCAGGCCGCCATCGGGGGGATCTCCGGCTGGGTCACGTTCGCCTTCATGCTGGCCTTCATCATCCACCTGGTCGCCCTGCTTCTCAATGGCCTCAAGAAACGCGGCGGACGGGACATTCTGCATCCTTTCACCGAACCGCGGCAAGAGTAATATCGGAGTGTCCCCGCACAAGACCCGGACCCCCTGGTGCCGGCAACAAACAGGGTCAGACACGCCCATGGAACCAACGAGCAGGAACTGACCCCGAGGGTGCTCCAGCCATCTCAGCACCGTTTACGATTTATCGAGAAGAACCTTGACCGGTACGGGCTTGGAAATCGTGTTGAACACCGGCGAGTACTTCTGCGCCATCTCGATGAGGGTCTGTTTCTCTTCCTCGGAGATATCCGCATCGATCGTGAAACTCACCCGGATTTCCCTGTACCCCACGGGAATGGTCTCGGACAGCCCCAGGAACCCCTGTACGTCCAGGTCCCCTTCGAGTCGGGACCGAACCGACTTCAACTCGATCCCGCGAGCCGCCGCATGGGCCACCAGGGCCGTGGTGAGACAGCCGGAGAGTCCGGCCAGAAGATATTCCACCGGGTTGGCCCCTTTATTGTCCCCCAGAAGCACCGGCGGTTCGTCGATTTCGAAAATCAGCGGCGCCCGGCTGTCGTCTTCCTGAAGCGCTCCGTAAAAATCCTTTACCCTGGCCCGGTTGTGCGTGCCCGCCTGCCAGGTGTTGGTTGCACGGAATCGGAATTGGGAGATTTCCGGATTCTCTTTGATCGCATCGATAGTTTCGAGTAACTGGGTGATATTCACCCCGTTGATATAGTGAATTTCTCGTTTTTCGGCTAGCATGAGAGGTCTCCTTTCATGGATTCCCGAGGCGTATCGACACACCTCTTGTTTTTTACGGTTCCCTGAAAACCCACATGCATGGCATAACGTTTATAGGTTTACAATACCACTGAACGGCTTGCCCGATCTACTCAACCGGCCTGTTTTTACGAACATTTCAACCGGAAACGTTTCCCGAAGACGCCCCTCCGTGCTACCCTGCACGCATCCTGGCAGAACAGGCCCACACTGACCCTTTGAGCCCTGGAGGTTCTTTTCACATGCGTGCTCCCAGTCTGGTTTTTCTTGCGTGGCTGTTTTTTTCCCTGGCCCTTTTGCCCGGCTGCCGGAATCGGCAGGGACTGCCTCTGGTGGACGATCAGGCCTCTTTACTGAGCCGGGAACAGAAAACGCGCCTTCTCGCCTTCCACGACCGGTTGCTGCAAGATCTCGACATCCACTTCCAGCTGACGGTTTTGAAACAGAGTCCTGTCGACCTCGACCAGGAGGCCCTGCGGCTGTTCGAATCGCTGCAGCTCGGCGCCACGACCCGGGGTGCGCGCGGCGTTCTCATGCTCGTGGATCCGGTCGGCCGGCAGGTGCGTCTTGAGATCGGCTATGACCTCGAAGGCCTCTTCCCCGACGGATTTGTCGCCTATGTGGAACGAGAGCAGATGGCCCCTTTCTTTGCCGCGGGACGGGTGGCGGACGGGGTTGAAGCGACGGTGGAACTGTTGGTGGGAAGAGCGCTGGGAGAGATCCCATCGGACTATCGGGGAAGTACGAAACTGGCCCACTTGAGCGGCGGGGGCGGTGCCCGATCGACCGCGCCCATCGGCACCGGCGCCCCCCTGAAGGATTCAGGGGGCAATCCCTTTTATGCCGCCCAACCGACGCCGGGACAGACCCTGGAGCGTTACATGGATGCCTTGGCGCGCCACGTCAAGGATCCGGATCTCGGCATCTACACTCCGGAGACCAGGGCTTTCTTTCGCCAGTGGCTGGTCACCGACGCCCAGCAGGACAACGAACGAAAGGGGCTGGAAAAAGCCCTCGGCTCCAGCGAGGAGCGCGCATCCGGGGAGCGGGCCGTCCTGAGATTTGCCGTCGAGGACCGTCAGGCCTCCCCTTATCTGTTCCGCCTTTCGGAGCAGGGCTGGCAGCTCGACATGGCCACAATGAGCCGGGTGATCGGGTTCAACCATAAAAACCAATGGTTTTTCCGCACCCTGGACCACCCTTACGCCTTTGCCTTCGACGACCTGCGCTTCGACTCAAAGGGGTTTCCTCACTGAGTCCCCGGAAAAATCCGCCCCCGTCCGGACGTCAGGAATCCGTATGCGTCAGCAGAAAACGGGCTTCACGCAGCATGCGGAGGTGGGCTCTCTCCTCTTCGGCGATCTCTTTGAGCACCGCCTGGTCCAGGCCCTGAATATCCCCGGACAAATCGGCATAAAAGGCAATGGCCCGGGCTTCCACCTCGATCGCCATATCCACGGTTTTGGCAAAGTCGCCATCCCTGACAATTCGCAGGATGTCCTTTGCGCTGGGCAACAGGTCCTTGTGCAGAGACGCAACCTGCGCAAAGAGTTCCCGC
>QKGY01000419.1 GCA_003250235.1 Desulfuromonadaceae bacterium | reverse complement strand
GATCTGAATCCCGATATCGTCAATGTCAACGGCGGCGCCATAGCCCTCGGCCATCCCCTGGGATGCACCGGGGCGAAGCTGACAGCCACTCTGCTGTCGGAGATGGGCCGGCGCAAGGAGAAATACGGCATGGTGACCATGTGTATCGGAGGAGGCATGGGCGCTGCGGGTATTTTTGAAAAACTCTGAGTCAGCTACGGTTTTCTATTCACGAGCGAGGTGATCTATGACGGAGAGAATATACAAGGGAGGAGAGTTCCTGGTCACCGAGGTGGACAAGGCGGATGTGTTCACCCCGGAAGATTTTTCCGATGAGCAGAGGGCCATCGCCGAGACGACCGAACAGTTCGTCGCCAACGACATCGCCCCGCATATCGAGGAAATCGATCAGCAGAATTTCGATCTGGTCGTGCAGGGGATGCGCAAGTGCGGCGAACTGGGTCTGCTGATGATCGACGCTCCCGAGGAATATGGAGGGCTGGAGCTGGACAAGGCGACCAGTATGCTGGTCGGCGAGAAGATCTCCTATGCCGGATCCTTCTCCGTAGCCTATGCCGCCCATTCCGGTATCGGCACCTTGCCTCTGGTCTACTACGGCACCGCCGCCCAGAAAGATAAGTATCTCGAGAAGATCATCACCGGCGAATGGATCGCCGCCTATTGTCTGACCGAGCCCGACTCCGGCAGTGATGCTTTGGGAGCGAGGGCATCGGCAACCCTCTCGCCCGACGGCACCCATTATATTCTCAACGGTACCAAGCAGTTTATCACTAACGGCGGATTCGCCGATCTCTTTACGGTGTTCGCCAAAATCGACAAACAGCACTTTACCGCCTTCCTGGTGGAGAAGGGGTTCGAAGGGCTTGTCGTGGGTGCCGAGGAGAAAAAGCTCGGCATCAAAGGGTCATCCACGACCCAGATCATTCTTGATAACTGCAAGGTTCCGGTGGAGAACGTCCTCGGGGAGATTGGAAAAGGGCACAAGATTGCTTTCAATGTCTTGAACGTCGGCCGGTTCAAACTCGGTGCCGGGGTGACAGGCGCGGCCAAGATGGCGATGGCCGAGGGGCTTCATTACGCCAACGAACGCAAACAGTTCGGCCGCCCGATCGCTTCCTTCGGGGCGATTCAGGAGAAGGTTGCCAATATGACGGCCGCAACCTATGCGTCTGAATCCCTGGTTTATCGGTTGGCCGGACTGCTCGACACCAAGCTGGCCACTATCGACAAGGGAGCCGCCAACTATTACGAGCTGTATCAGAAAGGGATCGAAGAATACGCCACCGAATGCGCCATCTCGAAGGTTTACTGCAGTGAGGTGCTCGCCGATGTCGTCGACGAGGTCGTACAGATCTATGGCGGTTACGGTTTTGTCAGCGAATACCCGGCCGAGCGGTTCTACCGGGACGAGCGGATCAACCGCATCTTCGAAGGGACCAACGAGGTGAACCGCCTGCTGATCCCCGGGATGATCCTTCGCAAAGCGATGAAAGGCGAGCTTCCTCTTCAGAAAGAGGCGATGAAGGCCTTTGAGTCCCTGATGACCCCTTCCTTCGACGAGATTGACGAGACGCAGCCTTTTGCCCGAGAGAAAAACCTGCTGAAGAATCTCAAGGCCGTTTTCCTGATCCTGGCCGGGGCCGCTGTGAAAAAGTATATGACCCAGTTGCAGGAGGAACAGGAGATCCTGATGGCCGCCGCCGATATCGCCATCCAGATCTTTGCCCTGGAGAGTGCCGTTTTGCGTGCCGAAAAAGTTTATGACCGCGCCAGCGACACCCGGAAAGAACTGCTCTCGGCCGTCGTGACCGTGTGTGCCTTCCAGGCCAGCGAGGCCCTGGCCTCAGCGGCGCGGCGCGGCGCCTTCTACGTCGAAGAGGGCGATACCCTCACCATGATCCTGAGCGGGATCCGCCGCTATACCCGCTATGACGCGACAGGTCTGCTTCAGGCCAAGCGGCGCCTGGCCCAGGAAGCTCTGGCGGCCCAGAAATACATCTTTTAGACCGAAGAAAGACCCGGCCCGCAGGGAGGGGCCGGGTCGGCAGGATAGGTGATGCGGCAACTGACCGTCAATACCCCCTATATGGTGGGCGAGGTTCACTTTTATCTGACCGAGATACGGGGGGAGTTGACCCTTTTCGATGCCGGTCCGCCCACCGATGAGGCTTGGGCGTTTCTGCAGAGGCATGTCGATCTGCAAAAGCTCCGTCATGTGTTTATCACCCACGCCCATATCGATCATTGCGGCCTGGCTCCCCTGATCGCCGAGAATTCCGATGCCGCCATCTATATCCCCCGCAAGGATATGCTCAAGGGGGTTCATCATGACCGGCGCATCGCCTTCTTGGAAAACGAGCTGCGGGGCATGGGGTTTGACGATGCGTTTCTCGACCGCTTCAACCGGCGGCTCGAAAAAGGCCAGATATTCCCCGTTCCCCCGCAGAGGGCGCAAACCGTCGAGGACTCTCCGATCCCTGAACGCTTGGGAATATCGGTTCTCTCTTGTCCGGGGCATTCGCAGAGTGACCTGGTTTACCTTGTGGGCGATCAGGCCGTGACCGGCGATATCCTGCTGCGGGGCATCTTTCAGGTCCCTCTGCTTGATCTTGATCTAGACAGCCTGACCGGACGGTTTCAAAACTATGAGGCCTATTGTCAGAGCCTCTTAAAGCTTCGGGCTTTGAAGGGGATGGAGGTCCTTCCCGGTCACCGCAAGGGAATCGACAGTCTGGAGGAAACGGTTCTGTTTTATACCGGCAAGCTGATCCAGCGGGCTGAAAAACTGGCGTCCTTCCCTGACGAGCTGTCTGTGAAACGGATCATCGCCTATATGTACGGCGAAACCTTTCCGGATCCCTTTGTCGCCTATCTCAAAGCGTCGGAGATTGTCTTCATGCGCGATTATCTGGCCCGTCCGGATCTGCTGGCGGGGGCTCTGGCTGGCCTGGGGCTGTCCGGCGAGGGGACGAATCGCAGGGATGTCGGCTGAAATAAACGTGGGAGAGCATGCCTATGAAACGCGGGTTGTTGGGGCTATTGATGCTGATACTGAGTGCGGGCTCTGTTTACGCGCTTGAGGTGAACGGGGTGACTCTGGACCCTCAGGTAGAGGTGCAGGGGCAGTCCCTGGCGCTGAACGGCTACGGCATTCGTACGAAATTCTTCTTCGATATTTATATCGGGTCTCTTTATAGCGCACATCCCTTGACCCGATACGAGCAGGCACTGGAGGATCCTTCGGCAAAGCTGATCCGCATGGATTTTCTTTACCGAAAGGTCGATCGGGAAAAGATCGTCGAGGCGTTTGCCGAAGGAATCCGCAACAACTCCCCCCGTATTGCCGAGAGTGATGAGGTAAGGCGTTTTCTGTCCTGGTTTACCCGAGATTTTGTGCGAGGGGATCAGGTCGATCTGATTCTGAGGGCTGACGGGACGGTAAGGGCCACCCAGAATGGTGTCCTGCTCGGGGAGATGACGTCCGCGGACTTGGCTCGCGGGGTGCTGGGC
The DNA here is from genome assembly GCA_003250235.1 of Desulfuromonadaceae bacterium. Taxonomy (GTDB): domain Bacteria; phylum Desulfobacterota; class Desulfuromonadia; order Desulfuromonadales; family SZUA-540; genus SZUA-540. The sequence continues at coordinate 1,704 of QKGY01000419.1, read as the reverse complement.
ATCTATCTGGGCAATACGCCGGCCGATCAACGGCTCAAGGACGGCATGCTTTCGGGGAAACAGTCCTGAGCCTTGCGGGAAAAGGAGCTGACTATGGCGGTTACTGACGCAGTGGGCGGCATTGAAACTTCCTATGAGCAGGGGATTCTCCATGTCGGTCTCCGACGACCCGGCAAGAAAAATGCCCTGAACCTGGCCATGTATGCCTCGCTGGTCAGAATCCTGGATGAAGCGGATCGCGACGACAGCGTACGGGTGCTTTTTATCTACGGGGGGGACGAGTGCTTTACCAGCGGCAATGATCTCAGCGATTTCAGTCGCTTTTCCGATGTTGAGAGTGCCTCGCCCGTTCTGGATTTCCTCTCTCGGATCAGCCGGTTTCGTAAGCCGGTGGTGGCGGCGGTGCACGGACTTGCCGTCGGGATCGGGACGACCCTGCTGCTGCATTGCGACCTGGTCTACGCCGCAGACAACGCCATTTTTCAGCTTCCGTTTGTACGGCTCGGGCTCTGCCCGGAAGCGGCGTCCAGTTATCTGCTGCCTCGTCTTGCCGGGCATCGACGCGCTGCAGAGCTGCTGATGCTCGCAGAGCCGTTTTCATCGGAGCTGGCCCGGGAGATCGGGCTCGTGAATCACGTTCTGCCTGCGGAACAGATCATCGATACGGCGTTGAACGCAGCCCGGAAGCTGGCCGCGATGCCCGCCGAAGCGATCCGGATCACCAAGGAGCTGTTGAAGGCATCGTTTGCCGGGCCCGTACACTCTGCGCTGGATCAGGAGTCCCGATATTTTATGGAACTTCTGGAAAAACCCGATTCCCGCAAGGCCATTGCCGCTTTTTTTGAAAAGAGGTCCGGGGAATCGGGCGAAGGGTGATCCGAGCGGATCGTGTCGGGATTTCGGATGGCCTGTAGGTAATCTTTGAATGGAGCTTGAGGACGGGGAGACCGCTATGGGGACCTTGAAAGGAAAAACCCTTTTTATCACCGGGGCGAGCCGGGGTATAGGCGCCGCCATTGCTCTGAGAGCCGCACGGGACGGCGCCAACGTGGTGATCGCCGCCAAAAGCAGTCGCCCCCATCCGAATCTGCCCGGGACGATCCATACCGTTGCCGCTGAGGTGGAATCTGCCGGTGGGAAAGCCCTAGCGGTGGAGATGGATATTCGGGATGAGGTCCAAATCGCTACAGCCGTGACGCGTGCTGTGGAGAGGTTCGGGGGGATCGATATCCTGGTCAACAATGCCTCGGCCATTTTTCTGGCCGGCACCCTTCAGACGCCGCCGAAACGTCTTGATCTGATGTTCCAGGTCAATGTGCGGGGAACCTTTCTCGCCAGCCAAGCCTGTCTGCCTTATCTGCTGAAGTCCGAAAATCCCCATATCCTGACGCTCTCGCCGCCACCGGATCTGGACCCCCGCTGGTTCCGTGATCACTGCGCCTACACCATCAGTAAGTACGGTATGAGTCTGTGCGTGCTCGGCATGGCCGAAGAGTTCCGCTCCAAGGGGGTGGCCGTCAATGCCCTGTGGCCCAGGACCGTGATTCATACGGCTGCGCTGGCGATGCTGGGTGGTCTGGTGGCGCCGGAGCGGTGCCGGACCCCCGACATCGTTGCCGACGCTGCCCACGCGGTATTATGCCGAAGCGCCGCGCAAAGCACCGGGCGTTTTCTCATTGACGAGGATGTGTTGCGGGAAGAGGG
>QKGY01000225.1 GCA_003250235.1 Desulfuromonadaceae bacterium | reverse complement strand
GGTTCAACTTCTCATCCGTTCGACTTTGTAAACGCCCTTGACCTTACGAACCGCCGTAAGGACCCGATTCAGATGGTCAAGATCCTGGACATCCACCTCAAACGTGTTTATCCCCTTGTGATCCGGGGTGGAGTGTACGGTCGCATTGACGATATTGGCTTCGCAATTGCTGATGGCGCTGGAGATACCGGCAAGAATCCCCTTCAAGTCGATGCAGTAGGCCCTGATCTTGACGGGACGCGTCGTCTTCTTCTTCATGTCCCATTCCAGCACAACGCGCCTTTCGGGATCGCCATCCATCACATGCGGGCAATCCTCGGCATGAACGGTTACCCCCCGGCCTCGGGTGATAAAGCCGATCACAGGGTCTCCCGGCAGCGGATTGCAGCATTTGGCGAATCGGACCAGGATATCGTCTATGCCGTCGATCTTGATGGCACTGGAAGGCTTCTTGCGTATCTTCTCAAGAACCTTTTCAAAGCGGCCCGGCCCTGCGGGTTGTTCTTCACGAAGTTTCTCCTGCGGGACCACGCGACTGATCACCTGGCCCAGCGAAACCTTCCCGTACCCTACGGAAGCGAGGAGATCGTCAACCCGTTTGAAACCCAGATCCTCAACGGTCTGCGTCATCTCAGCAGAGGTGAGGACCTTTTTCAGGCTATAGCCGTATTTACGGAATTCTTTCTCCAGCAATTCACGGCCCAGCTCAATGCTTTTTTCCCGCTGTTCCGTTTTGATCCATTGCCGGATCTTGTTGCGCGCCTTGGAGGTTCGAACAAACTTGATCCAGTCTTTGCTGGGGGTATGGTTCTGCGAGGTAATGACCTCAACAATATCCCCATTGTGCAGAGGGGTTTTCAGCGGAACCAGCTTGCCGTTTACCCGGGAACCCACACACCGATGTCCGACATCGGTATGAACGGCATAGGCAAAGTCGACAGGCGTCGAGCCTCTCGGGAGTTCTTTGACATCACCGTTGGGGGTGAAAACATAGACTTCTTCAGGGAACAGATCGACTTTGACCGACGACATGAATTCCCGGCTGTCGTCGAGCTCACGCTGCCACTCGAGGAGCTGGCGCAGCCAGCCAAACCGTTTGTCCTCGCGGCCGGCCACGGGCGTACTGCCGTCTTCCTTGTATTTCCAATGGGCAGCAATCCCCTCTTCGGCGATGCGATGCATCTCCTCGGTGCGTATCTGCACCTCCATCCTTTCGCCAAAAGGCCCCATGACGGTGGTGTGCAGGGACTGATACATGTTCGCCTTGGGCATGGCGATATAGTCTTTAAAGCGCCCGGGGATCGGTTTCCATGTCGAATGAATGATCCCCAGAACGGCATAGCAGTCCCGGACCGACTTGACGATAATCCGAAAAGCGATGAGATCATAAATCTGGTCAAGATCTGTCCCCTGCCTCTGCATCTTGTTGTAAATCGACGCCAGATGCTTGGACCGACCGGAAACATCCCCCTCGATACCGTTTTCCACCAGTTTTTTGCGGATGCTGACCTTGACCTCTTCGATGTACTTGACCCGTTCCTTTTTCCTCTTGTCGACCCGGGCGGCTAAGTCCAGATAAGTGGTTGGCTCCAGATGGCGCAACGCGAGATCTTCGAGTTCACTCTTGATCCAGCTGATCCCCATCCGGTTGGCCAGCGGCACGTAGATGTCGCGGGTTTCCTGGGCAATCTTCAACCGACGGGGTTCCGGCTGAAAATCCAGGGTCCGCATGTTATGAAGCCTGTCCGCCAGTTTGACCAGAATCACGCGAATGTCGCGCGCCATCGCCAGAAGCATCTTGCGGAAATTCTCCGCCTGCCTCTCTTCGCTGGTGCGAAAGATCATCTTTCCGATCTTGGTCACGCCGTCAACCAGCGACGTGATCTCTTCGCCGAAATTGGCTCGCAATTCCTCGGGAGTGGTCAGTGTATCTTCAAGGGTATCGTGCAGAAGCCCTGTAATGATGGTGGGGACATCCATACGAAGTTGCGCCAGGATAAAGGCCACTTCCATGGGGTGTGTCAGGTAGGGTTCACCGGAAAGACGCACCTGTCCCTGATGGACCTTGGCGCAAAAAACATAGGCTTTGCGCAGAAGATCAAAATCTGCGGTAGTGTTATAGGCTTGGATTTTTTCGAGGATATCGTCTAGACGGATCATGGCGACTCTACCCGGCTCGTGCAATACAGGCGACCGGCAGGGGGTAACCTGCCGGATCGCGTAGAGTCAGGAAATGTATGGTGTATCCGACTTGGGAAGAAATGTGAGCGGGAGGTTTAACCTCTTTTCCGGGTAGGAATTTCGTAATCAATTTTCCCGGCTGCAATTTCGCGCAGCGCCAGTACAACCTTTTTATTCTTCGCTTTGTTCTCAATCAGAGGAGCCCCCCCCTTGTACAACTGCTTGGAGCGTTTTGCAGCGACCATCACCAGCAAAAACCGATTGGGAATCTCTTTCAGACAATCTTCAACGGTAATACGTGCCATGAAATATTTCTCCTGGAGAATAATTAATTCTTCTAGTTAACGGATCTCTCAACCCTCGTTCAGAAGCCTCTCGATCGCCTTTACCTGATTCTTCGTCCGGCAACCTTCAGCCGTGACAATAGAGGTGAGCTGATTAAGAGCCGTATGCAGGTCGTCGTTGACGACGATAAAATCATACCATGGTGCCTGAGCAATTTCACCTCTGGCATTGTCGATCCGCCGCTGGATGACCTCAGGGGTATCGGTCTGTCTCCCCTGCAGTCGACGGAGCAGTTCTTCAACGCTGGGAGGCAGAATAAAGATGAAAACCGCATGTTGGCAGGTTTTCTTAAGCTGAGCAGCCCCCTGGCAATCAATATCCAGGAGGATGTCAACACCCTGCTGACTGGCGTCCTCGAGTGTTGCCAATGCGGTCCCATATTTATTGCCGTGGACTTCGGCCCATTCGGCAAACTCACCGCGTTCAACCATGCCGACAAACGTATCGGGCGAAACAAAATGGTAGTCAACACCATCCTTTTCGCCCGAACGTGCTGGCCGAGTCGTGTACGAGATAGACTGCCGCAGCGCAGGGAAAAAGTCAATTAATTCCTTGCAAAGCGTTGTCTTTCCAGCACCTGAAGGTGCAGATATAACAAACAGATTTCCTTCACCAGCCATTGTCCACCTCTGGGTTCGAACCGAACCGCATTTCGTCCGTCACCTACTCGATATTCTGGACCTGCTCCCTGACTTTTTCCAACTCGGCTTTAATGGCCACCACATGTCGCGTCAATTCGGCATCGTTCGACTTCGACCCCATCGTATTGACTTCACGATTCAGTTCCTGAACGAGAAAATCCATCTGCCGTCCGACAGGGTCATCGCCGTTGAAAAGCCCACGAAATTGCTTCAGATGACTTCGGAAACGAACCAACTCTTCGCTGATGTCGCAGCGATCGGCAAAAATGGCGACTTCCTGGGCTATTCTTTGGGGATCCACAGCGATATCCCCGGCAAATCGCGCCAGCCTCTCCATCAGTTTCCCTTTCCATTCAACGGCAACGTGAGGCGCCCGGGTTTCGACCAGGGCTAGGAGCTGTTCCACTCCGGAAAGCTTATCTTCCATGTCCCTGCAGGTAGCTTCTCCTTCTGTCACACGCATGCCTTCAAGGGAATCCAGAGCGGCAGACAAAGCTATCTCAAGACACTCTTTAAGGCTCTCGATCGGAAGATCCCCTTCCTTCAGGGTGACAACCTCCTTTTGAGAGACAACCAGAGAGAGGGGGATACCGCCATCCACGGCGAAATCGGTCCTAAGCTCTTCAAAAAGGTTAATATAGGCGGCAGCCAAGGGGCGGTTCAGAGTGGGAACCATGACGGTGTCGCCACAGACATCCTGATTGATGAAGACGTCTATCTTACCCCGTTTAAGTCTCTCGGAAATGCGCTTCTTGATGTCGTTCTCCAGAGACATCATGGATCTTGGGGCTTTGATAGTCACATCCCCATAGCGATGATTCACGGATTTTATCTCGACACTCAGGGACAAACCCTGGATTTCGGCGCGCCCCTTACCGTACCCCGTCATACTTCTGATCATAAGTTATTCCTTAAAGGTGGTAATAATCACGATACCAGCGAACAAACGACTCCACACCCTCTTCGATGGAGGTCGCCGGTTTAAACCCGACATCCTGCACCAAGGCATCGACATCCGCAAAAGTTGCCGGGACATCCCCGGGTTGAATGGGAAGCATATTCTTTTTCGCCGTTTTGCCGAGAGCCTTTTCCAACACCTCGATGAGATACAGCAATTCGACGGGACTGTTGTTGCCGATATTGTAGATGCGGTAGGGCGCGCGGCTGGTACCGGGGTCCGGGCTGTCGCCATTCCAGTCTGGATTGGGTTGCGCGATATGGTCCGCCGTCCTTACAACCCCCTCGACGATATCGTCGACATAGGTAAAATCGCGCTTCATTTTACCGAAGTTGAAGACATCAATCGGCCGTCCATCCAGGATGGCGCGGGTAAAGAGGAAAAGGGCCATATCGGGACGTCCCCAGGGACCGTAGACCGTAAAAAACCGCAAACCGGTACAGGGGAGACCATACAGATGGGCATAGGTATGCGCCATCAGTTCATTGGCTTTTTTGGAGGCGGCATACAGGGACACAGGATGGTCCACATTGTGATGCACCGAAAAAGGCATCTGCGTATTTGCGCCATAGACCGACGATGAAGAAGCATACACCAGATGGCCGACATGGGTGTGGCGGCAGCCTTCCAAAATATTCATGAAACCGACGAGGTTGCTGTCCACATACGCATGAGGATTTTGTATGGAATACCGGACACCGGCCTGAGCCCCCAAATTGACCACGCGATCAAACTGCTGCTCGGCAAATAGCGCGGCGATTGCGTCTCGGTCTGCCAGGTCCGCTTTGACAAATCGAAAACCGGGTTTACCCTCCAGTTGGGCCAGACGGTCTAGCTTGAGCTGAACCTCATAATAATCGTTGAGGTTATCCAGACCAACGACCTCATCTCCACGCGCCAGCAGGGTGCGACACAGGTGAAAACCAATGAAACCGGCCGCTCCGGTCACCAGAAATCGGGTACTTTTCCCGGACGAATTCTTCTGCGCTGATTCGGTGATCATTGGCGACCTATCCCGCTGTACTCAAACCCCGCTCTCTTGACCGAAGCCGGATCGTATTGATTGCGGCCATCAAAAATCACCGCCTGCTTCAT
>QKGY01000171.1 GCA_003250235.1 Desulfuromonadaceae bacterium | reverse complement strand
CGCACGTACTTGCGGGTGACCAGGGTGTTCATGATCGACGCATAGGTCGACGGGCGTCCGATGCCGTATTCTTCGAGGGTCTTGACGAGGCTCGCTTCGGTGAATCGCGGAGGCGGCTGGGTGAAATGCTGCTCGGGAAGCAAATCCCGCCGCTCCACCTGTTCGCCCTGATTGAGTGGTGGCAGGGTGCCTTCTTCGTTTTCCTCGACCTCGTCGGTGCCTTCGATGTAGAGCTTCATGAAGCCTGGGAAACGGATCACCTGTCCCGAGGCACGGAACATGAAGCGTTCTCCCGCGGCGATGTCGACCGAGGTGGCGTCGAGGATGGCGGCCTCCATCTGCGAGGCGAGGGTGCGGGTCCAGATGAGGTGGTAGAGCCGATACTGATCCGACGACAGAAACGGTTTGAGTTTTTCCGGCAGATTGGCCAGCAGGGTCGGACGGATGGCCTCGTGGGCCTCCTGGGCGTTCTTCGCCTTGTTCTTGAAGACCCGTGGGGCCTCCAACGCATACTCCTTGCCGAAGATCCGGGTAATGAGCTCCCGGGCTTCGGAAGTGGCCACATCGGAAAGGGCCACCGAGTCGGTACGCATATAGGTAATCAGACCGACGGAGCCTTCGCCGATATCGATCCCTTCGTAAAGCTTTTGCGCAACGGACATGGTTTTGCGAGCGGAAAACCCCAGCTTGCGGCTGGCTTCCTGCTGGAGCGTGCTGGTGGTGAAGGGAGGGGCCGGGTTGCGCTTCTTCTGTTTCTGGGTGAGATCGGCGACCTGGAAACGCTCTTTGGCGATCGCCTTGACCAGTTCGTCGGCCTGACCGCTACCGCCGATGGCAAATTTATCGAGTTTCTGGCCGTCGACCGCCTGGAGCCGAGCCGTAAAGCCCTGCCCCTGGGAGGATTCCAGAGTGGCATCAATAGTCCAGTATTCCTGAGGCGTGAACGCCTCGATCTCTTTTTCCCGCTCGCAGATCAGGCGCAGGGCCACGGACTGAACGCGCCCTGCCGACAGGCCGTAGCGAATTTTTTTCCACAGGAAAGGAGAGAGGTTGAAGCCGACCAGGTAGTCGAGAATGGAGCGGGCCTGCTGAGCATCGACCAGTTCCCGGGCGATCGTGCGAGGCTCGGCCATCGCCTTCAGGATGGCGTCCTTGGTGATTTCGTGGAAGGTGACCCGTTTGACCTTGGGAGTCTTGGTCGTTTCGCTGATCCCCAGGGCTTCCAGCAGATGCCAGGCAATGGCCTCTCCCTCGCGGTCCAAGTCAGTGGCCAGGATCAGTTCGTCGCTCTTCTCCACTTCCTTTTTCAGGAGGTCGATCTGCTTGCGGCTTTCGGGCAGTACCTGATAGCGGGGCTCGAAGTCGTGCTCCACATCGACGGAGCCCTGTTTGCTCGGAAGAGCCCGTACGTGTCCGTAGGAAGCAAGGACCTTGTACCCCTTGCCGAGAAATTTTTCGATGGTTTTCGCTTTTGCGGGTGATTCGACGATCACCAGAGACCTTGACATGATACCTCGGAAATGAAAAAGGCTGCAGGGATTTCCCGCAGCCTCCGTCTGATCAGTGGTAAAGTTGCGCCCAGTCGTCTTCCATGATGAAGTCGACGTCTCGCAACCAGACATCCTGCGAACGGGTGAAGAGCGTCAGTGCGGTGATGGTTTTGATTTCCTTCAGGCTGACCTCGTCTTCGGCGATCTGCATGGCCCGGTCGATGATTTCCTCCTGGGCTCCGTCGTCGATCAACCCCAGACCCCGTAGGCGGATCAGAAAACCTCGCGCCTCGCCGGAGAGGTTTCTGGTCTCCTCGGCGGTAAAAATCCGCTGGGTCGGGAGGGTCAGGCTGGACGGGGGAGACGAGCCCTGGTGCAGAGACACATTTTCCATCCAGCTGAATGCGGCGTCAATTTCATCCGCCTCGAAGCCTTCGGCCAGAAGCTCTTCGACGATGTCGCTGTCAGTCAACTGCTCCCGGGATTCCAGGACATACTGGGCAATAATGCTGACGATGGCCAGAACACGTTCTCTCAAGAAAACTCCCGCATTAAGTTGGCAGGGTTACGGTCCTCCGCTGCGTATGTAGCGCATCCCGGGGAGCTGTTTGACACCCCCCTGGAGTTCTAGGTGCAGTAAAATAGCGGAAACCTCCATAGGTGTCAAGCCACTTTTCTGCGCTAATTCATCGATGTGCAGCGGTTCGTAGGCCAGGCTGCCATAGACCCTGAGCGCCTGGTCGTCGAGGGTGGCCGCCAATGATTCCTGCTGGTATCGAACGGTTCTCGACGGTTTTTGCGGCCAGAGCACGTCCAGGATGTCGGCCGCTTCCGTGACTACCCGGGCTCCGTCCTTGATCAGCGCGTTGGTACCGGTGCTGGTGGCGGCATACACGGGCCCGGGGACGGCGAAAACCTCCCGGCCCTGCTGCAGGGCGAAATCCACGGTGATGAGGGAGCCGCTTCCTTCGGTCGCCTCCACCACCAGGACCCCCTTGGCCAGTCCGCTGATGATCCGGTTCCTGGCGGGAAAGTGGCCGGCAAGGGGCAGGGTTCCGGGAGGGTATTCGCTGAGGATCGCTCCGCGCTCCAGGATGGCGTGGAACAGCCGGGCGTTTTCCGGCGGATAGATCCTGTCAATGCCGCAGCCCAGCACCGCCAGGGTGCGGCCTGCGGCGTTCAGCGCACCGCGGTGGGCGCAGGCGTCAATCCCCCGGGCCAATCCGCTGACGATGGCGATGTCATGGGATGCCAGGGCCGAGGCGATTTCTTCGGTAAAAGTCTGGGCCGCAGGGGTTGCGCGTCGGGAGCCGACGATCGCAAATGCTTCCGGGCCGTCGAAATCTCCCCGGACATACAGCAAGGCCGGAGGGTCGTGAATGGTTCTGAGCAGGGCGGGATAATGATCGTCGTCCCAAAAGCTGACAATCCGAACGCGGAGATCGTCGAGAAGCCGAGCCGCCTGGCAGAAATCGGCGCAATCGGCAGACGGTAGATTTCGGGCTGCGCTGGGGCGGATGCGACACCTCGCGATCCATTCCTCGGCGGAGGCTTCCAGAATCGCCTGCACGGATCCAAAAACCTGCATGAGCCGGAAGATTCCGACCCGGCCCAGCCCCGGTGTCAGGTGCAGGCGCAGCCAGCATTGTTCATGATGTGTCATGGTCCCCCCCCAGGAACAAAAGGAAAAGGGTTGAAACGCCGCTTCAACCCTTTTCCATCAAGACATGTCGATTTGTCCGTTTACCGCTTTCCGAAATTACTCCATGATCGTCATCACACGGTCCCCTCGATACAGAGGGAAGGCGGATTTGAGCACCAGGGCCGCAGAGGTGTCGGCATGGGTTTCGATCACCACGGCCGTGCCGAGCAGAACGTCCGGAAGGATCAGGTCCTTGCGGACATCCGCCAGATCGGTCGCTTTGCGGGTGCGGGTGATGTAGAGCAGGTTGCCGTTCTGGATGCCATCTTTTTCCCCCAGGTCCAGGTAGATGACGTCGTATTGACTCAGGGCGATTTTTCCTTCTGAGGCATCCACAAGATAGCCCGAGATTTCGGACGAGGATTTCTTCAGCGTGACTTCAAGGGGGTGCTCCTCCAGGGGGAGAAGCAACGCCCCCCGGTTGATTTCACTGTTCGCCGAGGTGATAACCCCCGTGGCGACATCCTGGTTGATCTGGGTCAGTTCCACCGTGCCGAGTTTGGTAATGCGCTTGCCCACGACTTTGCCGGTTACGGGGTGGGTGACCTCCTCGCCGACGTCGATGAGAAGAAAACGATCACCGGGTTTGGCGCCTTCCAGGTTTTTCATCTCCACAAAGACAGTTTCTCCAGTGGCCATGAGCAGGCGGTTGTCGATGGTATCGACCAGTGTCCCCAAGGTTTCAAGCTGCGAGGAAGACACGAAACCTGTCGCTCCGCCCAAGGTGGAGACGGTGATTTCCTCCTGGGGTTCGATCCCGGCTTTTTCGATGGCCGTTTCCAGCGTTTCGGGTTCCTGAGCCGTGGCTTGGGCCTGTTCCGATTGCGACGGAAGAATTTCCAGCCGCCCGTCACGGATGGCGATCTTCTGGCCGGGATAGATCAGGTGCGGGTTGCGGATGAACGGATTGTTGGACCACAGGCTGGGCCAGTAATCGGGGTCCTTGAGGAATTTCTCCGAGATGCCCCACAGGGTGTCGCCCTTCTTGATGACGTAGGTCTGGGGTTTGTCGGCACCGAGGGCCGTAAGGGGCAGCAACAGCAGGCAGCTCAGCAGAAGTAGTTTTTTGATGGTCATGAATTCCCCCTGTTATCGAAAAAGATGTTAACCGGTTTTCTTATTGGGCGGGCAGGGGCTTTCGGGCTGCCGCACTGTCCGGGTAAAGCCGTTGCAATTCCTGATGGGCTTGCTCCGCCTGCTCCGTCAGGTTCATTTTCTGCAGAGCTTCGGCTTTTTTGAAAAGGGCGTCGGGGGTTTTGGCCGCTTTCGGATAACTGGTGGCCATCTTCTGGAACTCCTCGACCGCCCGGGCGTACTGTTTCTGTGCGAAATAGCATTCGCCCAGCCAATACTGGGCATTGCTGGCGTAGTCGTTGGTGGGATAGGTCCGCAGGAAGGTTTCAAATCCGGAGATCGCCTGGGGGTATCGTCCCGATGCGTAGTCGCCGAAGGCTTTCAGGTAGATTTCCGTAGGAGAGAGGCTGGGGGTTCCCTGCGCAGCGGTTGTCGTCGATTCACCCTGAGTTGCCGTCTTTTGCCCGGAGGGAGTGACTTTTTGCGCTGCAAGGGCCTGGCGCATTTCGTCGATCACTTTCTGATGGTCGTGAACCCTGGCTTCCAGCAGCAGCATGTTGTCCTGAAAACGGTCCATACGCTGTATGAGAGCTTGCTGTTCGTTTTCAAGCCGGGTTAGCGACGCGGTCACGTCAGCCTGGTTGGCGGTAGGTGCGGAGGGGACGGCACAACCCGACAGGGTGGCCCCCAGAAGGCAGAGCAGGGAAAAAATGGGAAGTTTACGCATGGGTCACCTTTGAAAAAATACCGGCCTCCTGAAGGAGGTTTGGCAAAACACACTTAAAATTATAGGGTTTTCACACACCTGTCAAGCGTCAAAGGGAGGCGCCGGGCACAGAATCCCCTGGGGGATTTGTGCTATAGTGCCCGCCATCATCCGTGGAGGAGCTTTTCTCAATGACAACGCCTGAACTTCTCGTACCCGCTGGAGATATGGAGAAGCTGGAAGTGGCCCTCGATTACGGGGCCGACGCCGTCTATGTCGGCGGCAGTCAGTTCGGCCTGCGGGCCATGGCGGCCAATTTCTCTCTCGAACAGCTCTCCCGAGCCCGGGACTTGACCCGTGCGCGGGGTAAAAAACTCTATCTGACCCTGAATGCCTATCTGCGCCCAGGGGAAATTCCTGCCCTCGAAAGCTACTTGGAAGAGCTTCGTCCCTTGGAAATCGACGCCTATATCGTGTCTGACCCGGGAGCCTTGCATGTGGTGCGCCAAAATGATCCTTTGATGGAAATTCATCTTTCGACCCAGGCCAACACCACCAATGCCCAGGCCGCCGAGTTCTGGCGTCAGGCGGGGGTTCGACGGGTCAATCTCGCCCGGGAGCTTTCGCTGGAAGAGATCGGGCGGGTCCGTCGTGAAACCAGCCTGGAACTCGAAGTCTTTGTCCACGGGGCCATGTGTGTGGCCTACTCCGGGCGCTGTCTCCTCTCGTCGGCGCTGACCGGTCGCAGTGCCAACGCCGGGGCCTGTGCGCATCCGTGTCGCTGGGGATATGCTCTGGTGGAGGAGACCCGCCCCGGCCAGTATTTCCCGATCGAGGAGGACAGCCGGGGAACCTATGTGATGAACAGCCGGGATCTCTGTCTGGTGCAGCACCTGCCGGCTCTGATCCAGGCCGGGGTCGACAGCTTGAAGATCGAAGGGCGTATGAAAACCCTTTATTACGTGGCTGCCGTTACCCGGGTGTACCGGGCGGCCCTCGATCGCTATCTTGCCGACCCTCACACCTATATGGTTGACCCCGCTTGGGTGGAGGAGCTGGACAAGGTCAGTCACCGCCCCTATGACACGGGATTTCTGTTCGAACCGGAAGATGCGGTGGTGCATGCCGCCGACTCCCGTTACCAACGGACCTACGACTTTGTCGGTATTGTCCGGGAGATGACCGAAGATGGAAGGGCGCTGGTCGAGTGCCGTAACCGGTTTTTCCCCGGAGAGAAGCTGGAGTTGATCGGACCCGGGATGCGTAACGCCTTCCTGATCGCGGAAGATCTGTCAAACCTCGATGGGAATCCGGTCGAGGTTGCGCAACCCAATGCGAGGATTCTGATGGGCTTGCCGGATGGGGCGCGAAAGGGAGATATTCTGAGGCGGGAAAAGAACTCTCCGATGCCGGAGCCCGGTGCCTGAAAATGGCAAAAACGGTCGTTGTCGTCGGCCCTTTGGCCGGAAACGTTTCACTCGGGTCCTGTTGGATCTGTGAAAGACCAGAATATCACTAGGGGTTTTTGGTCTGAGTTTTATTGGCACCTTAATTGAATAGCCTCCCCCTGACACCCGGTTCGTACACCCTCACGCCAACATCGTTTGTACGGTTGCGGCCATCATTTTAAAGGAATAAGGAGGATTAGGATGAGGAAATTTCTACTGGCAGGTTTGATGGTTTTTTTGTGCACCGGAACGGCGATGGCGGCAAAATACGACATTCGCTTTCTGGATACCCTGACCGATAGCACCTTTGGCGATTTCGTCAAAGAGGCCGGTACCGTAACA
>QKGY01000289.1 GCA_003250235.1 Desulfuromonadaceae bacterium | reverse complement strand
CTTGCCGGGCGCGTCGCCGTGAGCGGACATCCCCGCTCGTCGGTTGACATACAGAAAGACTGGCGCCTGTCGTCCCAGGCGGTGCGCGATGCCGGCTGGCACGGTTTTCAGGCCGTTCCCCTGTCGGCCAAAGACAAGACCGTGGGTATTCTGTTCATCTTCAACCGTTCCCGACGGGTTTTCAGCCGGGACCAGGTCCAACTGCTGCTGACCATCGGCAGACAGCTGGGGGCTGCCGTCGAAGGGGTGGAGCTGCTCGAAGCCCTGCGCTGGCAGTACCGGCTCACCGAGGCCAGCAGCCGTGAACTGGAACGCTCCCGTCAGCAGCTGCGGGAGAATCTGGCGCGGGTCGAAGAATCCAACCGGACCCTGGAGCGCATCGACCGGATGAAGAGCAATTTTCTCGCCCTGGCCTCTCACGAGCTGCGCACCCCCCTGACCTGTATTCTTTCCGGCGCCGAAATGCTTGGCAATCAGCTGCAGGGACGTTTCTCCCAGGGCGAACTCCAGGTTCTCAACATCATTTTTCAGGGGGGCAAACGCCTGGAGAGTATCGTCGAGGACCTGCTGGAGGTGGCCAAGATCGAATCGCAAAGCATCTACCTGGCCCGGGAGACGGTTCACCTGCCGAGCCTGCTGAAAGACATCGGCACGGACTACCAGCCGGTCATGAACGAACGGAACCTCAGCTACAGCCTCGCGCATATCCCCGAAGGGGCCACGGTCTGCGGCGATAGCCATCACCTGAAGAAGGCCTTCGGCCGTCTGCTGGAAAACGCCGTCAAGTTCACCCCCGAGGGGGGGCATGTCGAGATCAGCGGCACTCTGCTCTCCCCGGACGATATCCGCTCCCACGAGCCGGTGCTGCGAAAGTTTTCCCCCGCATTTTTCAGCCCGCCCCCGCAAAAGCCGATGCTGCGCATCAGCGTCCGCGACAACGGCGTCGGCATCGACCCCGAAGAGCAGGTGCGGGTCTTTGACAAGTTCTATGAGATCGGCGACATCACCCAGCACTTCACCTCGCAGACCCGCTTCGGCGGCAAAGGGGTCGGTTTGGGGCTGACCCTGGTCAAAGGCATGGTGGAAGCCCACGGCGGCATGGTGTGGGTGGAAAGCCCCGGAACCCAGACTCAGGGGAGCGGCAGCGCCTTCAACGTGCTGCTGCCCGTCGAGGAAGGATCGTCATGACCGCCGGATCCCCGTCACGCACCCTGCGCGCGTTCCTCGCCATTCCCCTGCCGGAGACGATCAAGAGCGGCCTGATCCGGATACAGAAAGAACTGGCGGCAGAGCTGCCGAATGTGCGCTGGGTGAAGCCGGACGGCATGCACCTGACCCTCAAGTTTTTCGGCGACATCCCTGAAGAAAGCCTTGAAAAAATAGGGGCGGTTATGCTATCGGTAAAGCTTCTGACTGACCCTTTCCCGGCCGCTGTTTCCGGGATCGGGGCCTTCCCATCCGCAGGAAAACCGCGGGTGATTTGGGCCGGTTTCCATGCGGGATCGCCTCTGACGACCCTGCAAGCCGCGCTGGAGGAAGGGTTCTCCCGCATCGGCATCCCTCGCGAGGACAGGCCCTTCACGCCTCACCTGACACTGGGACGTTGCCGCAGCCCCCATTCCGGAGCCGCGGAGATCCTGGACAAGTACCGTGCCGCGGACTGTGGCACCCTGCAGGTGGAACGGCTGATTCTTTATGAAAGCCGTCTCCTGCCGGCAGGGGCCCTCCATCGCCCCTTAAGGACTCTGGAGCTGGGCTGAGGGCGAACGGTGTCGGGTGGAAAAACCCGTGAAGGCCGGCAAAAACACCTAAAACACAGGAGACATCAAGGCATGGCGGACAAAAACCGCGCCCAGGCCATCGACCTGGCCATGAGCCACATTGAGAAACAGTTCGGAAAAGGCAGCATCATGCGCCTGGGCGAGGACGTCGCCCTGCCCGATGTTCAGGCCATATCGACCGGCGCCCTGGGGCTCGACATCGCCCTGGGCGTGGGCGGGGTTCCCCGCGGACGCATCATCGAGATCTTCGGCCCCGAATCCTCGGGCAAAACCACCCTGGCGCTGCACATCGTCTCCGAGGCCCAGAAAAAAGGCGGCATCGCCGCATTCGTCGATGCCGAGCACGCCCTCGATATCCACTATGCCCGCAAGTTGGGAGTCAAAACCGACGACCTGCTGGTCTCCCAGCCCGACACCGGCGAACAGGCCCTGGAGATCGCCGAAGTGCTGGTACGCAGCGGTGCCATCGACGTTCTGGTCATCGACTCGGTGGCCGCGCTGGTGCCCAAGGCCGAAATCGAAGGAGAGATGGGCGACTCGCACATGGGTCTGCAGGCCCGCCTCATGTCGCAGGCCCTGCGCAAGCTCACCGGCACCATCAGCAAGTCCAACTGCTGCGTCATCTTCATCAACCAGATCCGCATGAAAATCGGCGTCATGTTCGGCAATCCCGAAACCACCACCGGCGGCAACGCCCTCAAGTTCTACGCCTCGGTGCGCATGGACATCCGCCGCGTGGCCTCGCTCAAGCAGGGCCAGGACGTGATCGGCAACCGCACCCGCGTCAAGGTGGTCAAAAACAAGGTGGCCCCCCCCTTCAAAGAGGCCGAGTTCGACATCATGTACGGCACCGGCATCTCGCGCGAAGGGGATATCGTCGATCTCGGCGTGGAGAGCGGCGTAATCGACAAGAGCGGGGCCTGGTTCTCCTACGGCGACGAGCGCATCGGCCAGGGGCGCGAAAATGCCAAGCAGTTCCTCAAGGAGCATGCGGAAACCGCCACCGAGATCGAGGATAAGATTCTGTCCCACTACGGACTGACGAAACCCGCTACGGAACCTGAAAAGGCCTGATTATGGAACTGAACGAAATCTTGGCCGTGGCCATGAAGGCCAGGGCTTCGGACATTCACATCAAGGCGGGCCTGCCCCCCATTTACCGCATCGACGGCAGCCTGCGTCCGCATCCGAAGATCCCCCGCATCGAACCGGACAAAACCCGGGAGATGGCCCTCTCGATCATGAACGAGCGCCAGCAGGCCCATTTCGAGGAGGCGCACGAGATCGACCTCTCCTACGGGGTGGCCGGGCTCGGCCGTTTCAGGGTCAACGTCTTCGCCCAGCGGGGTTCGGTATCCATGGTGCTGCGCTCCATCCCCTTCGACGTCAAGGGGATGGATGAACTGCAGCTGCCTGCGTCGCTGAAAAAGCTGGCCATGGAACCGCGCGGGCTCATCCTCGTCACCGGCACCACCGGCTCGGGCAAGTCGACCACGCTGGCCTCGATCATCGACTACATCAACGCCAACCGCACGGCACATATCATCACCATCGAGGATCCGATCGAGTACCTGCACCGCGACAAAAAGAGCATCATCAACCAGCGCGAGATCGGCCTCGATACCGAGAGTTTCGACGTGGCCCTCAAGAGCGCCCTGCGTCAGGACCCCGACGTCATCCTCGTCGGCGAGATGCGCGACTACGAAACGATCGAGACGGCGCTGACCGCCGCGGAAACCGGACACCTGGTCCTCTCGACCCTGCACACCCTCGACGCCCCGGAGTCGATCAACCGTATCGTCGGCGCCTTCCCTCCCTACCAGCAGCGCCAGATCCGTCTGCAGCTCTCCGCCATTCTCAAGGGGGTCATCTCTCAGCGGCTGGTGCCGAGAGCCGACGGAAAGGGACGCGTCCCGGCGGTCGAGGTCATGATCTCCACCGCCCGGGTGCGCGAGCTTATCGACGACAAGGAGAAGACCAAGCTGCTGCGCGACACCATCCAGCAGGGCTTCGTCTCCTACGGCATGCAGACCTTCGACCAGTCCCTGATGGGCCTGCTCAAACGCAAGCTCATCACCTACGACGAGGCCCTGCGCCAGAGCTCCAACCCGGACGACTTCAAGCTCAAGCTTTCCGGCATCTCCAGCACCTCGGATCTCTCCTGGGAGGATTTCGAGAAGCAGGGCGCCAACAAGAACGGCGAAGAAGGCGGCGAAGACAAGGTCGAAATTGAGCGATTCTGAGGCGATGTCTGCGGCCCTGAGGCTTTTGGCCCTGCGGGGACGCAGCGAGGCCGAGCTCACGCACAGACTTCAGCAGAAGGGTTTTTCCGCCGAGACGATCGCCGCCTGCCTGCAACGCTGCCGCGAACTCGGCTATGTGAACGACAGGCAGTTTGCCGACGACCGGGCCCGTATCCTGCTGGGCCAGGGACGTGCCGTCGGTCCCAGGCTGCTGGCCGAATTGCGGCGCAGCGGCATCGACGAAACCCTGGCTCGCGAAGCCCTGGATAAGGCCGATGCGGAGATCGACGCGGACCGGGTATTGACACAGATGCTGGAGCGGCGTTTTCCCGGTTTTGACTATCAGAATGCCGATGACCGGCAGCGACGCCGGATAATACATTTTTTTATGCGCCGCGGCTTCTCCCTCGACCGGATTCTCGACGCGGTAAAACAGAAAGGGTAAGACAGATTCCATGATGACCGGCAACGAACTTCGCGCCCGCTTCCTCAAATTTTTCCAGGACCGGGGTCATACCGTGGTGGCTTCCTCCTCCCTGGTTCCTCACAACGACCCGACCCTGCTCTTCACCAATGCCGGGATGAACCAGTTCAAGGACTGCTTCCTGGGCCGCGAGAAGCGCCCCTACGTGCGGGCGACCACCTCGCAGAAGTGCGTGCGGGCCGGCGGCAAGCACAACGACCTGGAAAACGTCGGTCGTACCGCCCGCCATCACACCTTTTTCGAGATGCTCGGTAACTTCTCCTTCGGCGACTATTTCAAGAAGGAAGCCATCGGCTATGCCTGGGAGTTCCTGACCAAGGACCTGAAGCTGGACAAGAGCCGGCTCTACGTCACCGTCTACACCGACGATGACGAGGCCGCCGACATCTGGCATGAGCAGGAGGGGGTTCCACGCGAGCGCATTTTCCGCTTCGGCGAGAAGGACAACTTCTGGTCCATGGGCGACACCGGTCCCTGCGGCCCCTGCAGCGAGATTTTCTGGGACAACGGCCCCGAAGTGGGCTGCGGCAAGCCCGAGTGCAACGTCGGCTGCGACTGCGACCGCTACATGGAGATCTGGAACAACGTCTTCATGCAGTTCGACCGCAGCGCCGACGGCACCCTGACCCCCCTGCCCAAGCCCTCGGTCGATACCGGTATGGGCCTGGAGCGCATCACCACCGTCATGCAGGGGGTGACCTCCAACTACGACACCGATCTGCTGCGCACCATCATCGCCTACGTCGAGCAGCTCAGCGGCAAACGCTACGGCGACAGCAACAACGACGACGTCTCCATGCGGGTTATCGCCGACCACAGCCGGGCCACCGCCTTCCTCATCGCCGACGGCGTGCTGCCCAGCAACGAAGGGCGCGGCTACGTGCTGCGTCGCATCATGCGCCGCGCTGCCCGCCACGCCAAGATGCTCGGGTTCCGCGAACCGATGCTCTACCGCACCGCCCAGAAGGTCATGGACCAGATGCAGGATGCCTATCCCGAACTGGCCGAGCGCAAAGAGTACGTCTCCAAGGTCGTCCTCAACGAGGAAGAACGCTTCATCCAGACCCTCGACAACGGCCTGCGCATCCTCAACGAGGAGGTCGAGAAGCTCAAGAAGTCCGGCAAGACCGTCGTTCCCGGCGAGGTGGTCTTCCAGCTTTACGACACCTTCGGCTTTCCCGTCGATCTGACCGCCGACATCGTCGAAGCGGAACACTTCACCCTCGACGACGACGGCTTTGAGGCCTGCATGGAAAGGCAGCGGCAGAAGGCCCGCGAGCACTGGAAAGGCTCCGGCGAGGAGGCTATCGCCGCCATCTACCGGCAGCTGGCCGAAGAGGGAATTCGCACCGAGTTCACCGGCTACGGCGCCCTGAGCGATTACGGCACCGTGCTGGCCCTCCTCAAGGACGGCAAACGCATTGACGAAGCCCGGGAAGGGGACAAGGTGGAGATCGTCACCAGCACCACCCCGTTCTACGGCGAGTCGGGCGGCCAGGTCGGCGACCGGGGCGAGATCAGCACCGGCCTCGCCAAAGCCGAGGTGCTCGACAGCCGCAAGCCCATCCCCAACCTGACGGTCCACGTGGCCCAGGTCGTATCGGGCACCCTGCGTTGCGGAGATGCAGCCGACCTCAAGGTCTCGGGCGAAATCCGCCAGGCCACGGCTCTCAACCATACGGCCACGCACATCCTGCAGGCGGTGCTGGTCGATACACTGGGCGATCACGTCAAGCAGGCCGGCTCGCTGGTCACTCCGGAGCGCCTGCGCTTCGACTTCATCCACTTCTCGCCGCTGAGCCGGGAGGAACTGATCCGGGTCGAGCGGGAAGTCAACCGACGCATCCGTGAAAACCAGGCGGTCGAGGTCAACGAGATGGCCCACGACGAAGCGGTTTCGGCCGGGGCCACCGCCCTGTTCGGCGAGAAATACGGCGACACCGTGCGGGTGGTCAAGGTGGGCGAATTCAGCATGGAGCTGTGCGGCGGCACACACACCCACGCCGCCGGGGATATCGGCCTGTTCAAGATCCTGCAGGAGAGCGGCATCGCCGCCGGCGTCCGCCGAATCGAGGCGGTTACCGGCACCAAAGCCCTCGAACTGGTACAGCAGCAGGAAGAAACCCTCGACGGCCTCGCCGCCCTGGTCAAGAGCAACCGCGACCAGCTCTCCAAACGGCTGCAGAAGATGCTCGAGCACCAGAAGAGCCTGGAGAAGGAGCTCGAGTCGCTGCAGAGCCGCCTGCAGTCCGGACAGGCCAGCCAATTGCTCGATCAGGTCAAAGAGGTGGCCGGCGTGAAGCTGCTGGCCACCCGGGTCCCCTCCATGGACGGCAAGGCTCTTCGGGAGTTTGCCGACCAACTGCGGGACAAGCTGCAGTCGGGCGTCCTGGTGCTGGGCTGCGAATTCGAAGGCAAGGCCAATCTGCTGGTCGCCGTCACCAAGGATCTGGCCGGGCGCATCCACGCGGGCCAGCTGATCAAGAACCTGGCCGAGCAGGTTGGCGGCAAGGGGGGCGGACGCCCTGATCTGGCCCAGGCCGGCGGCAGCCAGCCCCAGAACCTCGACGCGGCGCTGAAGGGCGTCGATACGCACCTGGCAGAGACCCTGAAATAACGGGCGACTACTTAATAAGGAATAAGGAGAACGCATGAAGGGATCCATCGTCCAAACCGCGGAACAGGCCGTCTACCCGCACCCCAAGCACGACCGGTTCATGCTGCGCGATATCGTCACCGCCGCCCTCAACCCGGCCCTTTCGGTGCACCGGGGGCAGATCGAACCGGGCGGGGAGATTTTTCCCCATACCCACGACGGCCAGACCGAAACCTTCTACATCCTCTCCGGCGAGGCCCTCTGTACCATGGGGGACGAGAAAGTGGTGGTCGGTGCCGGCAACTGCTGTGTCGCCCCTTCGGGGGTCATCCACGGTCTGAAGAACAACGGCGGCGAACCCGTCGAGCTTCTGGCCCTGTTCACCCCGCCGCTGAAGTAGGGAATTCCGGAGGCCGCCGTGCGCGTCGAGACGGGCAGAATTTTAAGAGCCGAACAAGAGATGGCGGGTCGCGGCATCCTTATCGTGGATGACGAGGCGGTGATCCGCGACATGTGTGCCATGGTCCTCGACGGCTACCGGGTTTTCCAGGCCGCCGACGGTCTGGAGGCGCTCGATGTGCTTGAGCGCGAAAAGATCGATGTGGTGCTGACCGACGTCATGATGCCGCGCATGAACGGCCTCGACCTGCTGGACAAGGTCAAGAAGAAGGATCCCAACAAGGTCGTGGTGGTCATGACCGGTTACAGCGAGAAGGACATCATCCTGCGCGCGCTCAAGGCCGACGCCGATGATTTCATCAGCAAGCCGATCAACATGCTCCAGCTCAAAACCACCCTCGACAACGTTCTGGAGAAAAAGGCCCTCAAGGAAGAGCTGGTTCACCTCAAACACATGGACCGACTCAAGGCCGATTTCCTGGGGCTGGTATCCCACAAGCTCAAGACCCCGACCACGGCCATCTCCCTCTTCATTCAGAATCTGGCCCACGGCGCCGTGGACAGCTCCGATCCCTCGTTCCAGAAGACCCTGTCGCTGATCCTGGAGGAGTCGGAATACCTGGCTCACCTCATCCAGGATCTGCTCTATTACAGCGACGTCATCCTGCAGGACGGCCCTCCGACCCTGACCCGCGGCAATCTCAAGGATCTGTCCCAGGCCGTGCTGCACGAGATCAAATACACGGCGGTTCGCAAGGGCATCGACCTCGAAGAGGAGATCGAAGGGGACTTCCCGGACATGGAGCTCGACCGCGACCGCATGGTTTTCGTCATCCGTGCGCTGCTCGAGAACGCCATCAAGTTCACGCCGGCCGGAGGCACGGTGAACCTTTCGGGAAAAGTGACTCCGGACAGCCTGCGCCTGGAGATCAAGGACACCGGCAAGGGAATCTCCAGCGACGACCTGCCGAAAATTTTCGAGAAATTCTATCAGGTAGACCCGGCCCGCACCGGTCAGATCCGCGGTTTCGGCCTCGGTCTCTACTATGCCCGCGAGTTCGTCCAGGCCCACGGGGGAATCCTGCAGATGGAAAGCGAGCCCGGCGTCGGTACAGCCGTCACCCTGATATTCCCCCGCTGATTCCGGGGCCGAGTCCCCCCCACGTATGCCGCAATCGCCGCACCCTTCCCGGTGCGGAGAAAGTGCGGCATTTTTCTTTTTTTGCCGGGGGCTCTGTGATATATTCGGCCTATTTTCTCCGGAGGTCCCCGGAGGCCGTGCATGGAGGAATCCCTATGTTCCGAGGAACCACCATCGTCTGCGTGAGAAAAGACGGGGAAGTCGCCCTGGCCGGCGACGGACAGGTCACCCTGGGCAACACCGTGATGAAGCACGGCGCCCGCAAGATCCGGCGCATGTACAACGACCAGATCCTGGCCGGTTTTGCCGGGAGCACCGCCGACGCCTTCACCCTGTTCGAAAAATTCGAGGCCAAGCTGCAGGAATTCCGCGGCAACCTGCCCCGTGCGGCGGTGGCTCTGGCCAAGGACTGGCGCACCGACCGCATCCTGCGTCGTCTCGAAGCCCTGCTGATCGTGGCCGACCGCGAGACGACCCTGGTGCTCTCGGGGGCCGGGGATGTGATCGAACCGGACGACGGCGTCGCTGCCATCGGTTCCGGCGGCGCCTTCGCCCAGTCGGCGGCCCGCGCCCTGGTAGCCCATTCGGCCCTGCCGGCCAGCAAGATCGTCGAGGAAGCCATGAAGATCGCCGCCGGCATCTGCATCTATACCAACGACCGGATTCTGATTGAGTCTCTGACATGACCAACTTTACTCCCAGGGAGATCGTCTCCGAACTCGACCGCTACATCGTCGGGCAGAAAAACGCCAAACGCGCCGTCGCCGTCGCCCTGCGCAACCGCTGGCGGCGCCAGCAGGTCTCCGCCGACCTGCGCGAGGAGATCACCCCGAAAAACATCATCATGATCGGCCCCACCGGGGTCGGCAAGACCGAGATCGCCCGCCGCCTGGCCAAGCTGGCCCAGGCCCCCTTCGTCAAGGTCGAGGCCAGCAAGTTCACCGAGGTCGGCTATGTCGGCCGCGATGTGGAGAGCATGGTGCGCGACCTGCTCGACCTGGCCATCATCATGGTCAAGGAGGAAGAGGCCCAGAAGGTGCGGGTCAAGGCCGAGGACCTGGCGGAGGAGAAGCTGCTCGACCTGCTGCTGCCCGGCGAAACGGCGCCGGCCGAAGCCGGGGAGAGCCGCGAGTCGACGCGGGACAAATTGCGCCGCCTGCTACGCAAAGGGGATCTCAACGAGCGCTACGTCGAAATCGAGACCCAGGAGGCCAAGATTCCGGTCATGGAAGTCCTGTCGCCTCCCGGCGCCGAAGACATGGGATTCAACCTCAAGGAGATGTTCGGCAACCTCTTTCCCAAGAAGACCAAGCGCACGCGCATGAAGGTCGCCGATGCCCGCGAGATGCTCATCCAGTCGGAATCGGAGAAGCTGGTGGACATGGACAAGGTCCATACCTTGGCGCGGGAGCGTACCGAGCAGAGCGGCATCATCTTCATCGACGAGATCGACAAGATTGCCAGCCGAGAGGGGGGCCAGGGACCGGAGATCTCCCGCGAGGGGGTGCAGCGCGACATCCTGCCCATCGTCGAGGGGAGCAGCATCAACACCAAGTACGGGCCGGTGAAGACGGACCACGTCCTCTTTATCGCCGCCGGAGCGTTTCACGTCTCCAAGCCCTCGGACCTCATCCCCGAGCTGCAGGGGCGCTTCCCCATCCGCGTCGAGCTCGACAGCCTCGGCGAGGAGGAATTCGTCCGCATCCTCACCGAGCCGAAGAACGCCCTCACCCGCCAGTACAGCGCCCTGATGGCCACCGAGGGGATCGAACTGGTGATTCACGACGACGCCGTACGCGAGATCGCCCGTACGGCACGCCAGGTCAACGAGCGCACCGAGAATATCGGCGCCAGGCGTCTGCACACCATCATGGAGAAGCTGCTCGAGGAGCTCTCCTTCGATGCCCCGGAACGCACCGACCATCGGGTGGAGATCGACGCCGCCCAGGTCCGCAACGTGCTGGCCGACATCGTCAAGGACGAGGACCTGTCGAGGTACATTTTGTAGTCTGTTTCAAGGCATCGGGAAGCCGGAGGATCGCACCATGCAGGAAATCATCGCCAAAGCCAACGTGTTGATGGAGGCTCTGCCCTACATCAAGCGTTTTCGCAACAAGACCATCGTCATCAAATACGGCGGCAACGCCATGGTGGAAGAGCGCCTCAAGGAAGGCTTCGCCAAAGACGTCATCCTGATGAAATACATCGGCCTCAACCCCGTCGTCGTTCACGGCGGCGGCCCGCAGATCGGCCAGGTTCTCAAGGAAATGGGTCGCGAAACCCATTTCGTGCAGGGGATGCGGGTCACCGACAGCGCTACCATGGATGTGGTCGAAATGGTGCTGGGGGGCAAGGTCAACAAGGAGATCGTCGGCAACATCAACCGCCACGGCGGCAAGGCCGTCGGCCTCTCCGGCAAGGACGGCAACCTCGTGCGCGCCCGCAAGCTGGAGATGAAAGCCATCAACCCGCAGACCCTGACGCCGGAGATCATCGATGTCGGCATGGTCGGCGAGGTCGAGAGCGTCGACCCCTCGGTCATCACCGCCCTCGAGGACAACAACTTCATCCCCGTCATCGCCCCCATCGGGGTCGGTCTCGCGGGAGAAACCTACAACATCAACGCCGACCTGGTCGCCGGCAAGGTGGCGGGCGCCCTGCGGGCCGAGAAGCTCATCCTGCTCACCGACGTCGAGGGGGTCAAGGACAAGCAGGGCCGTCTCATCTCGACCATCGACATCGGCAAGGTGCCCGACCTCATCAACGACGGCACCATCTCCGGAGGGATGATCCCCAAGGTCAACTGCTGCATCGACGCCGTTGAGGAGGGGGTGACCAAGACCCACATCATCGACGGCCGCATGGAGCACGCCTGCCTGCTGGAGATTTTTACCGACAAAGGAATCGGCACCGCTATCGCGAGGTTCAACCCATGAGCACGTCACAACAATGGATCGACAGAGCCGGCAAACATATTGCCAAGAACTATGGCCGCTATCCCCTGGTACCGGTGCGCGGCGCCGGATGCCGTCTGTGGGACGCCGACGGCAAGGTGTATCTCGACTTTCTCGCCGGGGTGGCCGTCAACAGCCTCGGGCACTGCCACCCGAAGGTGGTCGAAGCCCTGCAGAAACAGGCCGAGACGCTGATTCACTGCTCCAACTACTACCATATCCCCCAGCAGATCGAGCTGGCCGAAATCCTCTGCGCCCACTCCTTCGGCGACCGGGTCTTCTTCTGCAACTCCGGAGCCGAGGCCAACGAGGCCGCCATCAAACTGGCACGCAAATACAGCCGAGAGAAGCACGGTGAAAACCGCTTCGAGATCATCACCGCCCTCGGTTCCTTCCACGGCCGGACTTACGGCGGCATCAGCGCCACCGGGCAGGAAAAGGTGCGGGTCGGCTTCGAGCCCGTGGTCCCCGGTTTTACCTACGTCCCCTACGGTGACGTCGCCGCCCTCAAGGCGGCCATCACCCCGGCGACCTGCGCCATCATGCTGGAACCGCTGCAGGGCGAAGGCGGCGTCTATGTTCCGCCGACGGGGTACTTCAAGGCGGTGCGAGAGGTCTGCGATGCCCACGGCCTGCTGTTGATCCTCGATGAGGTCCAGGCCGGCTGCGGCCGTACAGGCACCCTCTTCGCTTACGAGCAGGAGGGGATCGAGCCGGACATCATGACTCTCGCCAAGGCCCTGGCCGGAGGCCCCCCCATCGGCGCCATGGTGGCCCGCGAAACGGTGGCCGACAGCTTCGGCCCCGGTTCCCACGGCTCGACCTTCGGCGGTAACCCGTTGATGACGGCATCCGGCGTGGCGGCCATGCGCGCGCTGCTTGACGAGGGGATTCTCGAGAACTGCCGCGCCATGGGAGACTACTTCCGCGAGCGCCTGGAAGCCCTCAAGAGCCGTTACTCCTTTGTCACCGAAGTCCGTGGACGCGGCCTCATCCTCGGCATGGAGCTGAACATCGACGGGGGGGGCATCGTCGTCAAGGCGATGGAGCGCGGCCTGCTGATCAACTGCACCGTCGGCAAGGTGCTGCGTTTCGTCCCGCCGCTGATCGTCACCCGGGCGGAAATCGACGAAGCGATGAGCGTCCTTGACGGCATTTTCTCGGAATTGTAGAAGGGCGCAGCCTGCTGCGCCCCTGCACCCGTGATTCATTCAATTCAGGAGTGGACCCGTGAAAAAAGACTTTCTCTGCCTGTCCGACTGGAGCCGCGTCGAACTGGACAAGATCTTCGACCTTACCCGAGAGCTTAAAGCCAAACAGAAACGCGGTGAGGAGCATCACCTGCTCAAAGGCAAAACCCTGGGCATGATTTTCGAGAAAAGCTCCACCCGCACCCGGGTGTCTTTCGAGGTCGGCATGTTCCAGCTCGGCGGACACGCCCTCTTCCTCCACTCGGGCACCACGCAGCTCGGCCGCGGCGAACCGATCAAGGACACCGGGCGCGTCATGTCGCGCTACATCGACGGCATCATGATCCGCACCTTCTCCCAGGCCGGGGTCGAAGAGCTGGCCCACTGGTCCGACATCCCCGTCATCAACGGCCTGACCGACAGCTACCACCCCTGCCAGGTAATGGCCGACCTCTTCACCGTCATCGAGCACAAGGGGAGCTACGAAGGGCTGAGCTACTGCTGGATCGGCGACGGCAACAACATGGCCAACAGCTGGATCAACGCCGCCGCCGTTTTCGGTTTCGAGCTGCGCGTGGCCACCCCGAAAGGGTACGAGCCCGACGCCGCCGTGGTGGCCCGGGCCAAAGAAGCCGGCGCCCGCATCCTCTACACCAACGACCCGATGGAGGCCGCTCGCGGCGCCCATGTGCTCAACACCGACGTGTGGGCCAGCATGGGGCAGGAATCCGAGCAGAAAGAACGGGAAAAAGCTTTCGTCGGCTTCCAGATCAACGACGCGGTGGTAGCCGCCGCCGCGCCGGACTGCATCGTCCTGCACTGCCTGCCCGCTCATCGCGGCGAAGAGATCACCGAATCGGTGATCGAAGGATCCCACTCGGTGGTCTTCGACGAGGCGGAGAACCGCCTCCACGTACAAAAGGCCATCATGGTCACCCTGATGGCCTGAAAACCCGAGGAGATTTCATGAACATCCGCTGCCCCCACTGCCAGTTCTCCAAGGACATCGACCCGTCCAAGGCCCCGTCGCGGCCGACCCGGGTGACCTGCCCTAAATGCCGGCAGGTCTTCACTTTCGATCCCGCCGCCAGCAACGGTTCGGCCGCGCCCGCCGCTTCGGCCAAGCAGATCCGCTGCCCGGCCTGCGGCCTGCAACAGGACGAGGGCCTCTCCTGCCAGGGATGCGGCATCGTCTACGAAAAATGGCAGCGCCGCCAGGCCGAAATGGCGGAAAGCCGCTCCCTCGACGCCGATCTCGGTTATCCGCAGGAGGACACCGAGCCCTCCCCGGCCGAGCTTCCCAAGGCGGGGTTCTGGATCCGCGTGGTCTCCTTCATCATCGATTCCATCCTGGTCACCGTGGTTCAGATGATCCTCGGCTTTATCCTGGGGATGGCCGTCGGCATCGTCGGCGGCGAACTGAGCGACAACGGACATGTCATGATAGGAGTGACCACCTGGATGTTCGGGATGATCCTGAGCTGGGCCTATTACGTCTTTTTCACCGGCTACTGCGGCCAGACCCCGGGCAAGATGGCGCTGCGCATCAAGGTCATCCGTACCGACGGCAGCCCCCTCGGCTACGGCTCCGCCTTTCTGCGCGAGGTCATCGGCAAGTTCATCTCGGGCATCCTGCTGGGCATCGGCTACCTGATGGTGGCTTTCGACGGACAAAAACAGGGCCTGCACGATAAAATTGCCGGAACCTATGTTATAAAACTCTAAAGACCTGACATCAGGGCGGCATCGAAAAAGCCCTTTCGTTCTGACACCTGATACCTTCTCGTAAAGGAGAATTCCCATGGCCAAGAAAACCACCGTCAAAAAAGTCGTCCTCGCCTACTCCGGCGGCCTGGACACCTCCATCATCCTCAAATGGCTCACCGAAGAGTACGACTGCGAGGTCGTCGCCTACTCCGCCGACCTCGGTCAGGGCGAAGAGCTTGACCACATACCGGCCAAGGCCAAGAAGACCGGCGCCAGCGCCTGCCACATCCTCGACCTGAAAGAGGAGTTCGCCCGCGACTTCGTCTTCCCGATGTTCCGCGCCAACGCCATCTACGAAGGGCGCTACTTCCTCGGCACCTCCATCGCCCGGCCGCTGATCGCCAAGGCGCAGATGGAGGTCGCCAAGAAGGAAGGGGCCGACGCCGTCTCGCATGGCGCCACCGGCAAGGGTAACGACCAGGTGCGCTTCGAGATCGCCTACTACCACTTTGACCCGGCCATCAAGGTCATCGCCCCCTGGCGCGAGTGGGACCTGAAGAGCCGCTCGGCCCTCGAGGCCTACGCCCGCAAGCACGACATTCCGGTCCCCACCAGCAAGAAGTTCCCCTGGAGCTCCGACCGCAACCTGCTGCACATCTCCTTCGAAGGGGACATCCTGGAGAATCCCTGGGCCGAGGCCCCGGAAGAGATGTACGTGCTGACCAAGCGCCCCGAGGACGCCCCCGATCAGCCGGAATACGTCGAGATCGAGTTCGAAAAGGGCAACGCCGTCGCCGTCAACGGCGAGCGCCTCTCGCCGGCCAAGTTGCTGGCCAAGCTCAACGAGTTTGGGGGCAAGCACGGCATCGGCCGCGTCGACCTGATGGAGAACCGCTTCGTCGGCATGAAGAGCCGCGGCGTGTACGAAACCCCCGGCGGCACCATCCTCGAGGAAGCGCACCGCGCCGTCGAGTCGATCACCATGGACCGCGAGGTCATGCACCTGCGCGACTCCCTGGTGCCCCAGTACGCCAGCATGATCTACAACGGCTTCTGGTTCTCCCCCGAGCGCCGCGTCATGCAGGCGCTGATCGACGAGTCGCAGCAGACCGTCAACGGCAAGGCCCGCATCAAGCTCTACAAAGGGCACTGCCGCACCGTCGGCCGCGACTCGGCCACCGACAGCCTGTTCAACGTCGATTTCGCCACCTTCGAGGCCGATGACGTGTACAACCAGGCGGATGCCGAGGGCTTCATCAAACTCAACGCGCTGCGCATGCGCATCGCCGCCATCCAGCGTGCGAACAAGAAATAAGGAAGCAGGAGTAACCGGTGGGGCGTAGCGTGCTGCGCCCCACTGTCGCGTTATGATGGAATTTTCCAAACAGCCGATCAAGACCTCGGTGGTGGCCTGCATCCAGGACGAGCAGAACCGCATCCTGCTGACCCGGCGCTGCATTGAGCCTTTCTGCAGCCAGTGGGTGATGCCGGGGGGCAAGATCGATCATGGCGAAGCGATCCTTCAGGCCCTGCACCGCGAAGTTCTGGAAGAGGTGGGCCTCGAGGTTCGCGCCGACGGGCTGATCGACGTGTTCGAACACCTGGGGGTCGGGGAGCGCAACGACCACTTCATCATCCTCTACTATCGCTGCACCCCCCTCACCCTGGCACTGAAACCCAACGGCTCCGAGTGCACCGAAGCCCGCTGGGTCGCCGCCGACGAGATCGCCGCCCTGAGTCTCCCTCCCGGCACGCGGCACATCCTGGGCAAGCTCTACCCGGACCAGCTCGGGTCCTCGGAGGCCCCGCCGGCCCGCACGCTCGACGCCGAACTGCCCGGCGGCATCGATCCCTCGCACGCCTGAAGGCGGGACCATGTTTCGCATCGTTGAAAAAGAGCTGTCCATCGAGTTTCCCTGGGGGCATCACCTGCACTGCATGGTCTGCCAGATTCCCACGCGGCTGGCGCGCCAGGACTTTCTGTGCCGGCTGACCGAACCCGAGGACAACTGGGCGCGCATCCGCTCCATCCTGGAGCTGGTCGCCGATGCGGAAGGCAATCTCAAGCGGCTGCATTTTCTCCTGCTGCCGGAGACAGTCATGCCGTCGGACCGGGTGGAGGACGCTCTGGATATCATCCGCGAACGCTTCCACGTCAACACCGTCACCATGTTCGGGGTCGAGCATACCTCGCTGCAGGACTTTCGGGCTGTTCTTGAACGCTATCACGCCGATAACGGCGAAGTCCTCTCCCAGGTGCTCGAGGATATCGCCTCCGGCGACGTGGAGCAGCTTCCGGTCAACTGGGCGGTAATCGCCGTCAAGGAATCGGACGGTCTGTTGCGCGTCTTCCTCGTAGCCAAGAGCCACCCGTACTTCGGCGAGGAGAACCCCGACGCCATCCACGACCTGTACCGCGGCAAGGTCTTCCCGCTGTTCCGCTGCCAGCCCAACCCGTTCAATTTCATGGCAATGATCTGTTTCGACTACATCTACCGCACCCTGTACGAGTCGAACATCAGCGCGGTGATCGAAAAGGCCAACACGCTGTTCTTTCACACCCGGCAGCGTCTCGACCTTCTGGCGGTGCTCGAATGCAACCCCAAGCCGGAGCACAGCACCTTCCGCGACGTGGTCAACGGCTATTACGGCGAATACCTGTCGCACAACCCCGGTGTGCGCGACTCGGTCACGGTTTTCTGCAACACCTCCGGGGACTCCCGTCGGGGCAACGCGCCTCCGGAGGTCACCTTCGGCCGCTCTTC
This sequence comes from Desulfuromonadaceae bacterium, assembly GCA_003250235.1. Classification (GTDB taxonomy): domain Bacteria; phylum Desulfobacterota; class Desulfuromonadia; order Desulfuromonadales; family SZUA-540; genus SZUA-540. The sequence continues at coordinate 1,952 of QKGY01000289.1, read as the reverse complement.
GGTTATCATCCACGAGGGGCACAAAATGCCGTCGCAACAGTTCGACGAGTTCGAGACCGACACCTTCGGCGGGATCCCCGTATCCCGCATACGGTTCGGCACCGCCACCCGTCTCTATTATTTCAACCTGCCCGTGTTCCACGAGCTCGACCCCCGCACCACGCGGGTGCCGATGCGGGTGCACAGCATTTACCAACCGGGCGAGAACGGAACCTGGCAGCGGGTCTACAACCAATAACGACACACCATCCGGCCCCTGCGAAGGGACCGAACCCCATAACGGAAATGGAGCACGACATCATGAGTGAAAAACCCTGGGCCGGCCGCTTCACCCAGCCCACCGACAAGTTTGTGGAAGAGTTCACCGCCTCCATCGATTTCGACAAGCGCATGTATCGCTACGATATCCAGGGCTCCATCGCCCACGCCCGGATGCTGGCCAAGCAGGGGATCATCGCCGAGGAGGAAGCCCGCACCATCATCGCCGGGCTCGAAGGCATCCTGGCCGACATCGAGGCGGGCAACTTCGCGTTCAAGGTCTCCCTCGAAGACATTCACATGAACATCGAGGCGCGGCTGATCGAGCGCATCGGCGCCGTCGGCGGCAAGCTGCACACCGCCCGCTCGCGCAACGACCAGGTGGCGCTCGACGTGCGCCTCTACCTGCGCGACGAGATCAAGGAGATTCTCGGCTACCTGGGGCGCCTCAAGGAGTCGCTGCTGCAGCAGGCGGAGAAGAACCTCGCCGTCATCATGCCCGGCTACACCCACCTGCAGACCGCCCAGCCGGTGCTCTTCTCCCACCACATGCTGGCCTACTTCGAGATGATCACCCGCGACGCCGGCCGCTTCCAGGACGTGTTCAAACGTCTCAACGTGCTGCCGCTGGGGGCCGGCGCCCTGGCCGGGACCACCTTCCCCATCGACCGCGAGTTCGTCGCCGAACAGCTCGGCTTCGACGGCGTCACCCGCAACAGCCTCGATTCGGTCTCCGACCGCGACTTCGCCCTGGAGTTCTGCGGCGCCAGCGCCATCCTGATGATGCACCTCTCGCGCCTCTCCGAGGAGCTGATCCTCTGGTCCAGCGCCGACTTCGCCTTCATCGAGCTCACCGACGCCTTCTGCACCGGCAGCTCCATCATGCCGCAGAAGAAGAACCCCGACGTTCCCGAGCTGGTGCGCGGCAAGACGGGCCGGGTCTACGGCAACCTCATCAGCCTGCTCACCCTGATGAAGTCGCTGCCGCTGGCCTACAACAAGGACATGCAGGAGGACAAGGAGCCGCTGTTCGACACCATCGATACCGTCAAAGGGAGCCTGAAGATCTTCGCCGACATGATCGCCCTCATGCAGGTTCGGGCGGAGAACATGCGCCTGGCTGCCGCCCGCGGCTTCTCCACCGCCACCGACGTGGCCGACTACGTGGTGCGCAAGGGCATCCCCTTCCGCAACGCCCACGAGATCGTCGGCAAGACGGTGCGCTACTGCATCGAGCACAAAAAGGATATCCCCGAGCTCAGCCTCGACGAGTTCAAACAGTTCTCCGAGGTGATCGAAGCCGACATCTACGACTACGTCACCCTGGAGGCCTCGGTCAACGCCCGCCGCGCCACCGGCGGCACCGCCCGCGAAGCCGTGGAGCGCGAGATCGCCCGCGCCCGCAAAGGGATGGCCTGAGCCCATGCGCGCCTACGGCCTGCGCATACTGACCCTGGCGGTGCTGATCCTGTCGGCGCTGACCGGCTGCGGCCAGAAGGGACCCAACCGTCCCCTGGCCCTTCCCCTTCCCTCGGCCCCGGCCAACGCCGCCATCGCCCAGAAGGGGAATGCGTTCGTGCTGTCCTGGGATATCCCGCAGACCAACCAGAACGGTACCCCGCTGACCGACCTGGAAGGGTTCCGGGTGCTCAAACGCAGCTATGTCCCCGGCGACGAGTGCCCCGAGTGCCGCG
>QKGY01000329.1 GCA_003250235.1 Desulfuromonadaceae bacterium | reverse complement strand
GCGGACCGCGAAAAGCTCGGCAAGCCGGCTACCGGAACCATTTGGCTGTCGGCACGACGCAAAGGCAACACCGTCGAGATCGAGGTCCGTGACGACGGCCGCGGAATCCAGTTCGACAAGATCCGGGCACGGGCGCTGGAAAAGGGCTTTATTCAGCCCGACCAGCCGGTCGAGGAGCGGGAATTGGTCGACATGATCTTCCGCCCCGGGTTCAGCACCACCGAGACGACAGACGCGACCTCCGGGCGCGGTGTCGGCATGAACGTGGTCATGGACAGGCTGGCCGCGCTCAACGGCACCATCGACATCGATACCATTCAGGGGCAAGGCACCACCATGAGGCTCTTGCTGCCCCTGTCCCTGGTAATCGTCAACGTCATCCAGTTCCGGGTCGGCGCGCAGCGTTTCGTCATCCCTTCCACGCTGGTTTCGGAGATCGTCGACCTCCCCATGGGTGACGATGTGCCCGAACATCTCGAGGTCCGTGGCACAAAAGTCCCGCTGATGGACCTGAATAGCGTCTTTGGCCTCCCCAAGACCGGCAGCAATGCTCCGCTGCGCTTCGCGATCGTCACTCAGGCCTCCGGAACGAAAACCAGTCTTCTGGTCGAAGAGATCCTCAGTCAGGAGGATACCGTTATCAAGCCGTTCGACTCGCTGTTGCGCGAGCTCCCCTACTTTTCGGGGACCAGCATTTCCGGTGACGGCACACTCCGTCTCGTGATCAATCCGACCCGTTTGCTCGCTTCGACCGACCAGCCGGTTCCTTTCTTGTCGGCCACTCCGAAAATCCGCGCCGACAAAGAAAACCCTACGGTCCTGCTGGTGGACGATTCGCTCAGCGTTCGAAAATACGCATCCATGCTGCTCGAGGCCCATGGCGTCGAAGTCCTGATGGCTCCAAACGGCATGGAAGCGCTGAACGTTCTTGAGGAAAACGCGGTCGACTTTATCATCACCGACCTGGAGATGCCGGTCATGCACGGGTACGAGCTGCTCGGAGAACTCAAGCGGCGGGGTATTCTGGAGAGGATACCGGTTGCGGTGCTGACCTCGCGCGCCGGCAAACAGCACCAGGATAAGGCCTTCGCTCTAGGCGCCTCGGATTATCTGATCAAGCCCTTTGAGGAAGAATCCCTGATGGAAGTGGTTCGACGCAATACCCGCAAAGAGTAGAGCCTCCCATTCATAGCCATAAAAAAAGCCAGACCCTCAGGTCTGGCTTTTTTTATGTTGCGTAGTGAAGACTACGCCAATTTGATGTCGAAATCGTTATCGAAGATTTCATCCTCAAGGGAAACGAGATCCACAACCTCCTCGCTGTGTTCCGGCTCCGCCCCCCCGTCCTGCTTCTCATCCTCCAAGTCGAAAGCAACCCCTTGCGACAGCAGGTTTTCTTCTTCCCCGGGAAGGATGAACTGGGACAGCGAACCGAGAAGGGTCTCGGACATGGCATGCAGACCATCGGAAATACGGGCCGAATCCTTCACCATCGACATGGCCTGCCCGGAGATTACCGACACCTCTTTCATCGACAGCACGGCCTCGTTGGTGAGGTGTTGCTGTTTCTGCGACAGGTCGAAAATCTCGGTGACAACCTCTTTCGAATCGCCGATAGCTTTCTGGATCTCGCTGAAAGCCTCGCCCGTATCACTCGCCAGCCGGGTCTGATCCTCAACGGTTCGGGTTTCCTCTTCCAGCGAGGCGGTTACTTCGCCGGCCTCGGTCTGGATGGCCTTGATGATTCCGGTAATCTGCTTGGTCGCTTCCGCGGATTTATCCGCCAGTCGTTTGATCTCGTCCGAGATAACCAAGAAGCCTCGTCCCTGCTCTCCGGCGCGGGCCGCCTCGATCGAAGCGTTCATCGCCAGAATGGTGGTCCGGGTGGCAACCTCGGAAATCAGCTGGGAGATGGTGCCGATCTCAAGAAGACGCTCGGACAGCGACTTCATTTTCTTGTTGATAACCTGCACGGTGACGCGGATCAGCTGCATCCCCTCGATGTTCTGAAGAACCAGGCTGTTTCCCTGCTCGGTAACCTTGTCAACGCGGGCAGAGGCCTCCTGGGCCAACGTCGCTTTCTGAGAAATCTCCAGGGTGGTTGCCGAGGTTTCGTTAACGAAATCCGTCGCTTCGTGAACCTGGGTTGCCTGGCTTTCCGAACCCTTCTGCATGGTCCGGAAAATCTCCAGCAGGTGCTGGGACTCGCGACCGACCTCCTCGGCTTTACGACGGGTATCGGCCATCTGCTCCGCCAAGCTGTCCACCATCAGGTTGTACGCATCGGCGATTGATCCGAAAGCGTCGGCGGTAACCGGCGCCTTGACCGTGAGGTCTCCATCGGCCGCCTCGCTGACGACTTCCAGGAAACCGATCAGGTTATTCTGGGTTTCTTCGCGCTCATCCTCTGTGACAATTGACCCCTGGAGCTTTTGCAGGGATTCATTGAACAGTCCGGCCACCTCAGCCAGTTCGTCATGGGTGTCAATTTCGATTTCGGAAAAGTCCCCCGAGGTCAGGCCGGCGATTCCAGCTTTGAACTTGTCAAACGATGCAGTGATCCGTTGTCCAACAGCCCGGGCTGCGATAATGCCGATCAGGATCAGGACCAGGGCGACCCCCGGAATGGCCCACAGCGTGTTGGTCCAGGCACCAAGCGTTTTCCCGCGCGAGACATCCTTCAGAACGGCCTTTTTGACCACGGGGAGAATGTTGGAAAATTCACGCAGGTTGAGACTGAACTTGCGAATATCCTCGTCGGCATCGGCAAGAGAGGTCCCGTCCAGAAGGGTATTGGCCATTTCATCGAGATTGGTAATCAGATCCGCCTGGATCGCTTCAAGCTGCGACACGGCGCGGGAAATCTCCATATTGGTGGCCGAGATTTCCTTGAGTTGTTCAAGAATTGCAGGTAAGCTGTCCACCTGTTCATACAGGGCGTCACTGTGCTGCTCCATCCCATCGTCATTCTCCAGGGCGGAAGCCAGCAGCAACTCTTTCTCGTTGTTTCTCATGGCCGCCACTTGCTGATTCAGCTGGTCCACGATATCCAGTTCCGCCACCTGGCTATTGGCAACACGAAGCAGGGCACTGTGGGACTGATAAAAGAAATAGTAGCTGCCGGCGATGGCGGCAATGGAAATGACCGTAAAGAACAGAGCGATGCGCAACACCTTGCGTTTGATGCTGCGAACATTTTTCGATGGCTGGGCCATGCTAGCGCCTCCCTGACAGTGTTCTATCCCGAAAATGATAAACAGTCGATGACGTTCAGACAAAAGCCGTGCGACCTGCCCGAAACAACCGCACCAAAGGGATAGATGCGGTGCAGGCAGAAATCCGACACAAAGCAAGTGAGAAGCAAGGGCAATGCCAAATCCCGGCAATGCTCCGTGAATCGGTACGCGCGCGATGTCGATGGATACAAGGTAATGATTCTACGCTACCCGCGTGTCAAAACCAAACACTAAAGTATTCTTAATATCTGATTTTTCCGATGAAAGCAAACCCAAGAGGCTGTTGAAAACGGGACAGGTGACATAGATGTAACGGTACACAATTGTGTCATCCATTAAACCCATGTTCGCGAATTTCAACAAAATGATTTCATTTCCTCTTTTTTTTACGGCTATTTGACTGTCATAACGGTCTTTTCACGCAGAACGGGGTTCCTTTAATGAAAAAAATGACGCCAGTGACGCTCCAATGTACATCGGCATGGGAAATGCACTAACAATTCCCTAACGGAGACATCACTTGATTTTCCTGACATAACGAGCAAAAGGAGGTTAACATCCATGAAACAGGTAGCAACCGCAGTCATTTTCCTCGTCGCACTGTCCCTCGTCGTTCCTTCGGCACACGCCGCAAACTGGAGAAAAGGCAAAAACCTCTTCAAAGACAACTGCCTGGCCTGTCATGACGGCAGCACGGAGGCCCCCAAGGTTTCCCCCGGAGATAAAACCAAGGCCCAGTGGGACCGTTTCTTTGAACGCGATAAGCACGAGGCCAAGCCGGAAGTCTTCAAGGCGCTTTCCGAAAAAGATCTGGATAATCTGAAAACGTACCTGGAGAAATACTCCTCGGATTCGGCGAAACCCGGCACCTGCGGGTAAGCGAACTCTATTCGCACGCACAAAAAAGAGCCGGCAATCCTGCCGGCTCTTTTTTTCCATTTCACCCTGTAGCCATTCATCCCACAGGCTTTACTTTTCTAACCCTGCCGGGAAGAAGACAAGCTCCGCAGGACAGCAGGGCCAGCCCCGAAAAGATCAGAGCGATCCCCAAAAAAGAGATCGCCTCCAGCCTCTCCCCCAGCACAAAAACTCCCAGCAATCCGGCAGTCATCGGTTCCGCCAGAGTCAAGGTTACCGCCGTGGCAACCGGAACACTCTGCAACCCACGGGCAAACAACCAGTAGGCCAGGGCGGCGGTGACCAACCCAAGATGCAGGACGACAATCACCCCGCGGATACTGGCCAGCCAGGCCGTCTGCCCCCCCCAGGCCATCGGCAGAAGCATCACGGCACCGACACAGAAGACTACGGCAATGACCGCGTCGGGGGATCGACCGTCGATCAGGCCCTTGATCACCAGCGTATAGGCCGCATAAGAAGCCCCCGCACCAACCGCCAGCAGGACGCCCAGAGGATCCACCGTCACATCGCCACCGCTTGCCAGCAGCAGGCTGCAGCCCAGAATCGACAAAAGTGTCGCCGCCCCCCAGAGTTTCCCCGGCCTTTCCCCTCGAAAGAGGTACCCGAGAATGCCCGCTGCGATCGGTGAACTGCCGATTCCGACGATCGTCCCGACAGCAACCCCCGTTTTTGCCACGCCGACAAAAAAGCAGAGCTGATAGGAGGCGGTAAACGCAGCCGCCGCCAGGGTTTTTCCCAGAGGCCAGTGCTTCAGCCCCGAAAGCTCACCCCGACGCCCGGCCAGCAGCAAAAGAGCTGCCCCGCCGATGGCCAGGCGCAGAACGCCGATGACTGTGGAATCGAACCCAAAAGGGGCAAAGGCCTGGGTTGTTCCTGTCGTACCCCAGAGCATGGCGGCGAGCAGGATAAACCAGGAACCGTTCTGGGACTGTGGAGAGGAGGTCTCTTGATGTGTCATGCCTGTCCTGTTGATGTTCTGAATTCGCTGCCCCGTCCAAGGGCGCTGACGGCCAGCACCCGTCCGAAAATATACGACAGGGCGGCGGCGGTCGCTCCGGAAAGCGGTGAGTATACCCCAAGAAGCAGAAGAAGGGTGAAAATTCCCAGGGCTTCCAGGGCCGTTGCCACGGAGATCGGCGTGGTCACTCCCTGCTTCACCAGGATCGCCCGCTGAAAACTGATCAACACCGTAAGCGGCGGAAGAAAGGCCAGTATCTGCAGCGGCCTTGCGGCAAAAGCGGACAGCGCGACGGACAACCCCGACAGGGAATGGAACCAGGCCATCGACAAGGGGGTGTAGGCAATCACCCCAAGGGAGACGGCCACGCCCCCCCCCAATCCCAGAGCAAAATTTCGGATCGCCCGGTAATGTTCCAGCCGCTCCCCCACCAGGGCAATGGCCACCTCCTGATACGACAGCCCCAGAGCCCTGAAAACGAAGGTCAGGCCGTAAATCACCGGCATCACCGCCAGGGACTCGAGGGGAAAACGTCCCCGGCCGAGGAAAAAGGTAACCATGGGGTGAACG
>QKGY01000401.1 GCA_003250235.1 Desulfuromonadaceae bacterium | reverse complement strand
CGCCTGGCGGATACCCTTCATGCTGGCGCGCAGGCTGGCGTCCCGGTCGGCGCTGCAGCTCTGCTGAACCATTCCGACAATCAGGTCATTCATGGCAGAACTCCTTGAGGCAGCTGCATGGTGACGCAGTGCAGGGAACCGTGCTGGAGGATCAGCGGCGAACAGTCGATGCCGACGATTTCCCGGTCGGGAAAGGCCTGGGCGACCGCCGCAAGCGCCTCTTCGTCGTGGCTGTCGCCATACACGGGGACCAGCACGGCCTTGTTGATGATCAGGTAATTGGCGTAGGTGGCCGGCAGCCTGTGGCCCTCCTCGTCATATACGGCAGAGGGCCAGGGCAGGGGGATCAGCCGGTAGGGTTTGCCATCGCGGGTGCGGAAGGCCTTGAGTTCAGCCGCCATCCGGCTCAGGGCCTCGTAGTGTTCATCCTCCCGGTCATCACAGCTCACATAAACAATGGTATCGTTGGGGCACAGACGGGCCAACGTATCGATATGCGAGTCGGTGTCATCCCCGGCGAGGTAGCCGTTTTCAAGCCACAGGAAACGATCGAAGCCCAACAGGGACGACAAGGCTCTTTCGATTTCTTCTCGGCTCAGATGCGGGTTGCGGTTGGGGTTGAGCAGGCATTCCGCCGTGGTCAGCAACGTCCCTTCGCCATCGCTTTCCAGGCTTCCGCCCTCCAGGATGAGACCGGGAATCTGCATGGGGATAGATCCGAAAACACCCTGTTCGGACAGGCGACGGTTCACCTGGTTGTCCTGGTTCGCTGCGAATTTGAGCCCCCAGCCATTGAAGCCGAAGTCGAGAAGGCGCGCAGTGCCATTCTGGGCAACCGTGATCGGCCCGAAATCCCTGGACCAGGTGTCGTTGGTCGGGATGGGGTAGACGTGAATGCGATCCATCCGGGCTCCCGCTTCGACAAGCTGGGCGTGTATGCTCTCCGGATCGGGGGCTGCAATGAGGACCCGTTCAAACCGGCTGATATGGCATGCGATTTGGCGAAAGACGGGCTCTACCTTATCCAGGTAGGGGTTTCATGGGGCCAGGCCAGAAGGACACCGTCCTGGGGTTCCCACTCTGCAGGCATTCTGATGGTCATGGTTCAATCCTTATTTGCGGTAGGATGAGCGTTGCACGGCCATTCTCTACCACAAAAGTTCCCTCAGAGCCAGCCCATTTGCTGGAATTGCCTGCAGATCAGAAAAACAATTCCTGAAACGGACAGCAGAGAAGCAAAGAGCATCAGAACCATGTAGGTGCCCGGAGAAAGTTGGATCGGGCGCCAGCCTTTGCTCCAGGGGAACTCGCCCCCGTAACGGCGCCGAATTTCCGACGCAGTCACCAGAAAACTGAGCCAAAGGGCGGCCAGTGCGAATCCTGCCAGAACGTCGGTGAACCAGTGGACGCCGAGATAGATGCGGCTGAAACCGATAAGCAGAGCGATAAAGCTGCCGGAGAGGATTAAGGCAGCCCGGGATTGCCAGTTGCGTACGCTCCCCAGGAACATGTAGGTCAGAAGTCCGTAAAAGACGAGTGCCACAAAGGAATGGGCACTGGGGAAGCTGGCGCTGTAAACGTTCAGGTGCGGCAACAGGGGGGTAGGGCGGGGCCGGTGGAAGAGCCATTTCAGAGTAAAAACCAGGATTTCTCCTCCCAGAGTGCCTGAAAAAAGGATAACGGCGGAAAAATCCCTGTTATTGAGAACCAGCCAGAACAGAGCCAGCAGACCGAGGATGACGACGGTCTGGGTACTGCCGAGAAAAGTGACGGCGACCAGGAATCGATCCGCCAGAGGGTGGTGCAGCGCGGCCATGGATTGGTAGATCCACAGATCTACCTGACCTAGGCTCTGGTTGACCTCCATAGCTTCCGTAAGGCCTATGAACAGGGAAGCAAAGAGAATGCTGCAGGCCAGCCCCGTAGTCAGGTACAGACCGGCTCCCCGGCGCAGGCTGAAGCGATCGGCAAGAAATTGCCACAGGACCGGATGGTGTTGGCGAATCCTTAGGATGGATGGCGCATTCAGAGCCTTTGTCCAACTTTCCCGAACGGATTTCCACCAACGCGCTCCCAGCGCGACGATGCGCGGAGCCAGTTTTTTCCACAACAGCCCGTTCAGGATGAACAGCCCGGCAAGAGAGGCCATGAGCAGGCTCAGTCGGCCGCTCAATTTTTGCACCTGGAGCCAGCTTGTCCCTCCCAGAAAGCCGAGCCCCGGATAAACCAGCCCCCAGAGCGCCGTGCTGATCAGCGTATAGCCGAGGAAGACCAACGGGGTCATGCGTGTACTGCCGGCGACGAACGGGATGAAACCGCGGATGGGGCCGATGAATCGGCCGAAGAAAACGCTCTTGCCGCCATGCCGGGCAAAGAACGTTTCAGCACGACGCACCAAATTCCGTCGTTTCTGCATGAATGGCATTTGCATGACGTCAGGGCCGATGCGAGCCCCCATCCAGAAGCTGACCAGATCCCCGAGCAGGGCTCCCACTCCGGCACCGAGGATCAGAGCAACGATGTCTCCCTTGCCGTTGGCTGCCAGAAAACCTGCAAAGACGACGAGAACGCTGCCGGGCATCAGTAGCCCCAGTCCGGTGATCGACTCGAAAAAAGAGATGAAGCCGATAAGCAGGTAGTAGCTTGCGCCGCTGGGCAGCCAGGAAAAGAGGTTCTGCAGCCAGGTTTCCATAGGCGGCTTCCGGGGTTAAGGGGCCAGCGAATCGCTTCCGAAGCTGCGATGCCAGAAATCGAAGACCTTGATTTTTTCAAGACCGAACTGGCCCAGGCTTCGACGCACGTCTTCGGGGGAGCGTTCCTGATCGTTTTCCTTCGGGTTTTTGGAAAAAAACAGGTCGGCATAGGCGACGATCTGTTCCTCGATGCTGACGGGAATCATGTCCCTTTCGGGAAGGGGAAGCTTTTCCCGGCGGATTTCCTCGGCGGTGAGACCAACGCCGATATGGCGGTCGCAGACCAGCGCGTGCCGGGGGTATCCTGCTTTTTCGAGAAGCTCCCGACCTTTGTAGCCATGGGCGAGGTAGGGCAGGTCTCCATGGCAGCCTAATTCCGGAGCATGGGTGAACAGAATGCCGATATCGTGCAGCAGGGCGGCTTCCTCCACAAAACGCACATCGACAGGTTCCATCGCGCGTAGCGCCGCTTCCCGGGCCTTATGGGCCACCTTGAGGCTGTGCCGAAGGAGAATCGTGTGGGACAAGGTCCCCGGTGTATAATAGGTTTCCAAGATAAGTTGAGGGTTCATGAAGCCTTTCCTTGGTGAGAACTGCGGATTTCCAACCGGTCAGGGCTGTCCCTTCCTGGTTTTGCCTTGACCCTTAACCGGCTGTCATCAATAATATCCAATCCCAAGCATCGTCTTGGGGCTTCTTTCTCTTATTATAATCCTCTTGTGGGGCTGGTGGGGACGCCCGAATTTCTTTATGAAAATTTTCGTTTGCTTGAGCGCGGTCCCTCCCGTTTGGTTGTGAGAGGAATCCCTTGATATGCTCTTACGGGAAGGGTTCGACGGACTGAGCGATCTCATACTCCGACCGTTTTTCGACGGGAGCCGAAAATTCCAGGATAAACGCACGGGTTGCCGTCGTAAGAAAAAACACCCTGTAGGCGTATCGATCGTCCGTTCCGACGATTTCCCAGGCTGTTCCGGACGGGAGATCAACGCTTTGTTCCGCGGTAAGGGTCAGGCTGGGGTGACTTGCCACATACGCTTCACGCATCCGGTCAAAGCCTCCGGTCCATCGGGATGGGGAGGTTGACGTCAGGATAAAACGAGGAGGGAGGGTACGGTCCTTGGGGCGATGGGGGCCCTGCCAGCCTGCTGTCTGCGGGGGGAGGTCTTGCTCCGCGAGAGGTTTCCAGCTTTGCGGCAAGGTCAGGGTGAAACCGAGTTCCGCATTCAGATGGTGGGCTGTCGGGTAGCTGGTTAGCTCTTCTGGGGCCGGATTCGTTGCACAAGCGATTGGCAGACACAGCAGAATTCCCAGCAGCAAACTTTTCATGAGGTTCTGTAAGATTCGTGGCATCGGTCGTCTCCTCATGGCATAGTATACCAACTGGTTGAACTCATGCCGATGGGTGGGGGACTGAGGAGTCCGCAGCTGTTTTGAGGTGTGAAAGAAATACCAGCGTCGCCGGGATAAGCACGAGGGCGAACACCCCGGCCAGAGCGGTGAAGGTCTTATACAGTCCCCAGGTGTCCGCGCATTGTCCCACGAGGGGACCCGTTCCCACAAACAGCAGTCGGAACAGGAAGGATTTCAGGGACAGGATGCTGGCGCGGGTTCCCGGGAGACCTTCCCTCTGCAGGTGGTATCGGAGATGAGGCCCTTGCAGCCCTCGCATGGCGGTCAGCAGATAATAAAAAAGGAACCCCCAGAGGGAGTGCACGAGTCCGAGGCCCAGATAACCGGAGACGATCAGCATCAGGTAGAGCCCCACCGTGCCCCGTTCTCCCAGGTGAAAGGATATACGGTGGCTGGCCAGGGAGAAGGCGGCAACAGTCAGGTTAGCCCCCGCCCAGACCGGCCCGAACCAGACCAGGGGAACTCCGGCAAGCTGCATGGTGGGCTGGATCAGCCATACCGGGAAGAAGGACGCCAGTCCCAGCAGACTGGAGAGCACGATGGCGTAACGCAGCCTTTTGTTCTGCACCAGGGCATAACGGCAAACCGTGAGCGCATCGGCAAGGGCGGGCTTGGTCGAGGCCTCTGTCGCTTGCCGGGGCTCCTGCAGGGACCGGGTGATCAGCAGCGCCAGGACCCAGACGACGATCTGGATCAGGAAAGGCGCCAGCGGCGCCATGGCATAGATGGTTCCGGCAAACAGAGCTCCCACAGCCTCTCCGGTTTGGGCATAGCCGGTCATTCGCCCGTCGAAGCGTGTGTACTGCTCTTCGCGGTGAGCGGCGCGCAGGGTTTCAAACAGCAGCGCGCTGTCCGAACCGCTGATAAAGGCATAGGAGATCCCCAGGAGAATCTCGGCGATAAGAACGCCGGAAAAAGAACCGGCGACGGTATAAACGCTCCATCCGGCAATCCCCAGCACCGAAGCCAGGCTTAGGGAAAAACGGTATCCCAGACGATCGCTCAGATATCCCGAGGGATATTCCATCAGCAGGGTTGCCAGGGAGAATAACCCCTGCAGCAGAAGGATTTCCTTGAGACTCAGCCCGATCTGGTCTTTCCAGAACAAGGTAATGATGGCCATGGGGAACAAAGCCATCTTGAGGAAGGAGAAGGCATAAAGCTTGCGGATATTGGCGGAATGGGGCAACGTCGTCGAACCAGGGATCGGGGACTCGGCAATTAAGGTCCCGGCGCAGAGGCGTTATGCCGCGCCCCCTTTACAGCCAGGGGGCGGGGTGGCAGCCGGGTGTTTCATTTCCGGAGTACGGGTTTAGCTTTATTCCCAGTGGATACAGGCTGCCGGGCCTGTTCGATCTTTTCTTCCGAGGCTCCGGTGGGATTGTAGACGAAGGATTTGTGATGGTGATGATCTCCCCCTTCTTCTCCTTCCATGCGGAAGACTTCGGGGCAGATGCTGACACACACTTCGCAGGAGATGCATTCATCCTGGTCGACAACGGGGATACGTGGCATGACTGGTCCTTTCTTTGAGAAAATCGTTGGCATCATAGCAGCTTCATGGAGTATTGGCCATCGGAAATCTATGCGATGATGAATGAGAAAATAGCGGGGGCACGGTTGTCCCTTCGTCAAAGGATCGATATCCTGCCATGAAAAAAAGACGGTTCGGGCTTCAGGCCGAAGTGATGGTCAGTATCGTGCTGCTGATGGGCGCCGCGCTGCTCTTTTCGGGGTTTCTGATCCTGAAAATTGCTGAAACGCAGATCATCCGCCAACGTGTCTCCGGTGCGACATTGGCTCTTGAAACAACGGCCAAAGTACTGGCTCCCCAGTTGTCAAAACTTGCCCCCGAGTCGCAGTCCGCTTCGATTCCCCGGGACAGTTTGGCCTATCAACTGCCGAGTCAGCTGGGGGCGGCGGCCTGGCAGGTTGTCGGTCGAGATCTTCGCCCCCTGTTTCTTGAAGACCGCCTGGGAAAACTTCTTCCTTATCAACGGGAGCTTGGCCTTGCCCGCTATGGTCACGATCCTGTCGTTTCCGTGGCTTATACGTCTTCGTTCCTTCCGTTGCAGAGGCAAACGGATGCCTTTGCCGTCCTGACGGTTCCCATTGCCTATGAAGGACAATGGGTCGGCGTGATTCAGGCGCTTTTTCTGCTCGATGATGTCGCTTTGCAGATGGAGGAGGTCCGCAGCGTCGCCTTTATCTATGTCGCGCTTTATGGGGCCGTTCTTGCCGTGTTCGGAATTTTTCTGCTGAAACGCAACGTCATCCGTCCGGTTCAGACCCTGATGGAAGGGACCCGGCAAGTTGCCTATGGCAATCTCAGCCAGAAGCTGCCGGAAGATGGCCCCAGGGAGATCGCCGAATTGGCATCCGCCTTCAATGTCATGACGGATGCGCTGGGCAGCAGCCAGCAGAAGACCGAAGCGTATATCCGGGCTCTGGAAAAAACCAATATGGATCTTCAGCAGGCACGCGGGGAATTGATCCTCTCGGAGAAAATGGCGTCCGTCGGCCACCTGGCTGCCGGCATGGCCCATGAAATCGGCAACCCTCTCGGGGCGATCATCGGATACCTCGGCCTTTTGCAGGGGGATCTTCCTCCGGGGAAACCTTTGGAAGCGGTGAGCCGGTCTCTGGAGGAGGCCGAGAGAATAAACCGCCTGGTCAGGGATCTGCTGGATTATGCGGCCCCCGCAAGAAACCAGGCGGAACGCTTCGATCCCTCCGAAGTTGTTCGCGAGGCGGCGGAGATTTTGCAGCATCAGGGAGGATGGGGGAACAGAACGCTGGCTGTTGACATTCCGGCGGGTTTGCCGGAAGTGTTTCTTCCCCGCCATAAGCTTTTACAGGTTTTTGTCAATCTGCTGCTTAATGCCCGAGATGCCACTTCCGTTGAGGGGGAAATTCGTATCACGGGAGGCGACAGCTCTGATTCGGTCTGGATGGCCGTTTCCGACAACGGTTCCGGGATGCCGGCCGACGTGGTCGCGAACATTTTCGATCCCTTTTTCACGACGAAAACGACAGGCAAGGGGAGGGGGTTGGGGCTGTCGGTCTCTCATCGTATCATTGATGAAGCTGGTGGCCGCATTGACGTGACGTCCGAACCGGGACGAGGCACCACATTTACCGTATGGCTGAAAAAACAGGGGTGACGGATATGAAGACAACCGACGCGCGCGCGGTTTTGGTCATAGATGATGAAGATTCCATGCGCCACATGCTGCGCATGGTCCTTGAAAAGCAGGGGTATCGGGTCGTCGAAGCGTCCAACGGACACGAGGGACTCACGGTGTTGGAAGCTTCTGAACCCGTCGATCTGGTCCTTTGCGATATTCGCATGCCGCAAATGGACGGGATGGCTTTCCTGGGGGAATGCGCCAAGCGAAAACTGGCGGCTACGGTGATTGTCATGAGCGCCTATGGAGCCATCGACACCGCCATCGAATGCATGAAGTTGGGGGCTTACGATTACATTTCCAAGCCGTTCAAGCCGGATGAGGTGGTGCTGACCCTCAAAAAGGCGGAAGAACGCCTGCGCCTGCAGCAGGAAAATATCCGCCTCAAGTCAGAGTTGGGGCGTAGCAGGAATTCGGAGGAGATCATTTTTACCGGTCCGGGTATGGCCCGCGTTCTCGATCTCGTGGATACTGTCGCCGATTCCTCCTCGCCGGTCCTCATCACCGGGGAGACAGGTACGGGGAAAGAACTGATCGCCCGGGCCCTGCACCGTCAAGGGTGCCGCCGGGAAAAGCCTTTTGTGGCAGTAAACTGCGGAGCCATTTCGTCCGGACTCCTGGAAAGTGAACTCTTCGGACATGTCAAAGGCGCTTTCACCGGAGCCGACCGGGAACGACAGGGTTTGTTCAGTGCCGCAGACGGCGGCGTGCTGTTCCTCGATGAGATCGGGGAGCTGCCCCTTGATTTGCAACCCAAGCTCCTGCGTGCCCTTCAAGAAGGAGAGGTGCGGCGGGTAGGCGAAACCCGTCCCCGCAAGGTTGATGTCCGGGTGCTGGTCGCTACGGCACGCGACCTGCGCGAAGAAGTGGATGCGGGGAGGTTTCGGGATGATCTGTATTACCGCCTGGCTGTGGTCGAGATTGATATCCCCCCTCTTCGGGATCGTAGCGAGGATATCAAACCCCTGGCCGAGCGGTTTTTGGCCCAGATCGCCGACCGAGAAGGCCGCGCTGTGCCTCGACTGCTTCCCGATGCCCTTGAGACCCTTCAGGAACATCCCTGGCACGGCAATGTCCGTGAACTCAAAAACTTTATTGAAAAAACCATGATTTTTTGTCGGGAAAACGAGATCGACCGGGCATCCCTTCCTTGGGAAGCCCGGCGTAAATCCCGGGAAACCATGGAAAGCTTCTCCCTTAAGGCCGCCATATCCCGAATTGAACGGGAATATATCGAAAAAGCCCTGAAGACGACCGGGGGCAACCGGACGCATGCCGCCCGACTCCTGGATATCAGTTTGCGAGCCCTTATTTACAAGATCAAGGAATACCATCTCTCCTGATCTCCCTCCATCGGTTCAGCCTGAACCATGTAATTTCTGCATGCAGCTACGCAACTTTTTCATAGCCGAAGCTGCGCGTTCCCTTGCCTGAAACAAAAAATCTTTTAAAAATCAGCGGTTTGATATTTTGCGCCCGCCTGGAATGCTTTGTGCTTTTTCAGCATTCAGAATCTTCGTACGCAGAAAGAGAGGCCGGGTACGTGAATGGTTTAACGCAAAAAGGATTTACGTTGGTTGAGGTGATTGTCGTTATGGTGCTGCTTGCCATCGTCATGACCATCGCCATTCCGAGCTTTATGACCTGGCAGAAAAACCTGGCCCTGTCGTCGATCGGGCGGGATATTGTCGCCGGCTTGCGACAGGCGAAATCGACAGCGGTTTCCAGTAACACCAATGTTGTGGCCCGGTTTGTCACAGGCGCCTATGCCCCCGAGGGCGGTGTCGGCAGTTTTGCGGTGTTTGTCGATGACGGGGCCGGCGGCGGAACGGCTGGCAACGGGCTTCAAGATGGCGAAGAACATATTCTGGTGCATGACTTCATGCCGAAAAGCGTCTCTTTGACATCGACGGATTTCGGAGGCTCGGTCACGTTCAATAACCGCGGGTTTGCCAGTTCTTCGGGGACGATTACGTTAAAGAATCCGTACCGGGAGCGACAAATCACCTTTACCGTTGCCGGGGCGGTCTCCCTGCAATAAGTCCACTTTCACAGTCCGTTAATACGGGGTTTTTCATGATCGATCGCACAATCTTAAAGAGTCAGAGAGGCTTTACCCTCACGGAAATCCTGGTCACCCTGGTTCTGGTGGGCATCTTCAGCTCGGCCATGTTGAGCCTTTATATCACCAATACGCGGGACTACACGGTGCAGACCCAGGTCGTTGATGTTCAGCAGAATCTGCGCGCGGCGATTTCCATGATGGCCAAGGATCTGCGAATGGCCGGCTTCGATCCCTCTCATAAAGCCAACGCCGGGGTTCTTACGGCCGGAACCGACACCATCGCCGTCACCATGGACCTGAATGAAGACTGGGATGTGGCCGATAGCGGTGAGAGCATCAGCTACGCTCTGTCCGGCGGGAACCTGGTTCGGACAGCCGGGGCGGCGGATACCGTAGCGAACAACGTGGTTGCCTGCGGGTTCGCCTATGCCTTTGATGCCAACGAAGACGGGCAGCTCGATACCGATGCCGGGGGGCGCGTGCACTGGGCCGTTCCCGGGGCGGGAGGCAACTGGTTCGAGCTGGATGCCAATGATGATGACCAGATTACCCCGGCGGACGACACGGACGGTGATGGGACCATCAACGCCGTCGATACCGGAATCCCCGTCAAACAGGCCGATATCCGCGCTGTCCGGATCTGGATTTTGGCGCAGAGTTCCAGCCAGGAACAGGAATTTACCAACGCGCGATCGTTTGTCGTCAGCGACAAGGTGCTTTCGCCGGCTGACGGATTTCACTACCGGGATGTTACGACCATCGTCAAACTGAGGAATATGGGGCTCTAAATGATGACATCGATTGGCAACGAACGGGGATTCTCTCTGCTGGAGTTTGTCTTTGCCCTGACGATATTTGCCGTCGGCATTCTCGCGGTGACCAATATGCAGGTTTTTTCCGGGCGGTACAATGCCAACGCGGCGTTGATGACAGAAGGGGCTCTGTTGGCCGAGAGCAAGCTGGAGGAGCTGATGACGCTGGATTTTGCGCACGCCGATCTCGTGGACACCGATGCCGACGGCAATGCCGGGCTGGAGGATGTCTCCGCGGCCGATCATAGCGTAGACCCTGCGACGCTGAACTCCAGCTTCAGGGTGTACTGGAATGTCGCCGATCGCGATGCGGACTCCAAGATTGTCCGGGTCATCGTTACCTGGAGGGATCGGTTGTTGCCTAAAAGCTATTTTGTCGAATCCATCAAAATTCGCTAGCCCTTTTTTAATTGCGCGAGGACGTTTCCATGTTGAACCCTTTGAAAACACTGCAAAACCAGGATGGCTCCATTATGCTCATTGCGCTGCTGATGATGGTGCTTCTTACAATTATCGGCATTTCTGCGCTCGATATCTCCGATGTGGAGCAGAAAATCGCCAGTAATGATCGCGTGGTGAAAAAGAATTTTTATCTTGCCGAG
>QKGY01000360.1 GCA_003250235.1 Desulfuromonadaceae bacterium | reverse complement strand
AGGGTAATCAGGGCCACTTGGCGCATGAAGGTCGACTTTCCGGCCATGTTCGGTCCCGTAATGATGAGAAGCTGGTTTTCCGAGCCGTTCATTTCCACATCGTTGGGAACAAACCCTTCAGAGAGATTCATCATCTCGATGACCGGGTGGCGGCCTTCGGTGATAACCAGATCCAGGCTCTCGTCGACCTCGGGGCAGACGTAGCCTCTGTCATGAGCCAGATCGGCCAGCGAGCAGAGCACATCCAGCGTGGCCAGGGCGTCCGCCGTCTGCTGGATACGGCGACCCTGCTGTGCCACCAGCTGCCGTACCTGCTGAAAGAGGTCGTATTCGATTTCAACGATCTTGTCTTCAGCCCCGAGGACTTTTTCCTCATATTCTTTCAAGGCCGGCGTGATGTAGCGCTCTGCGTTGGCCAGGGTCTGCTTGCGCTGATAATCCTCAGGGACCCGGTCGACCTGTCCCCGCGACACTTCGATATAATACCCGAACACCTTATTGAACCGCACCTTGAGCGTGGCGATCCCCGTCCGTTTCTTCTCCTCGGCCTCGAGGCGGGCGATCCACCCCTTGCCTTCCCGGCTGATGGAGCGCAATTCGTCGAGTTCGGCATTGAAACCGGCGCGGATCAACCCTCCCTCGCGCAGAACAAAGGGAGGATCGTCGACGATTGCAGTGCCGACGATCTCCTTGACATCCTCCAACAGATCGATGCCGGAACAAAGGTCTTCGAGAAACGGGCCGGAAAGCCCTTGCAGGCCATCGGCGATGGCCGGCAGTCTTTCAAGCGAACTCCGCAGGGCGACCAGATCCTTGGCATTGGCGTTGGCCATGGATATCTTGCCGTTGAGCCTCTCGAGATCGTAAACCCCGTCCAAGGCGACCCGCAGATCATTACGGACCAAGCTTTGTTCAACGAGTTGGGTAATGGCTTGCTGGCGCCTGCGTATCCGTTCGACGTCCACCAGGGGGTGGTTGATCCAATGTCGCAGATGCCGCCCGCCCATGGCCGTCATCGTGCGATCGAGCACCCCGAGCAGCGATCCTCTCTTGCCTCCGTCCTGTATGGTGGCGGTCAGCTCGAGATTTCTACGGGTGGCATCATCCAGCACCATGAAATCCCGGGTGTGATACGTTGTCAGAGCACGGATATGGTTGAGAGTCCCCTTTTGGGTCTCTTGCAGATAATGAATGACCGCCCCTGCCCCGCGGATGGCTCCGGCAAGTCCGACGCAACCGAAAGGCTCAAGGGACGAGCACCCGAAGAAGCGAAGAATGAGGTCCTGCGCCCGATCATCGGCAAAGACCCATTCCGGTAGAAAATTCACCATACGCTCCTGCAGAGAAGCTCCCAGGGCCTGCACCAATTTCCGGCCGCCGTCTTCGTCGGGAAGCAAAACCTCCCGAGGGTTTACCGAAGCGATCTCACTGCGGATGCCCTCCAGGGACGCGACTTCGGTGACGCGGAATTCCCCGGTGGTAATATCCAGAACCGCCACCCCCCAGGCGTTTTTCTCTGCCGGAGCCAGAGCCATAAGGAAGTTGTTCTCTTTAGGCTTGAGTGTCTCGGTATCGACGACCAGGCCGGGAGTCACAACCCGAACCACCTCGCGCTTGACGATTCCCTTTGCGAGCTTGGGATCCTCGACCTGCTCGCAGATGGCCACCTTGTAGCCATTTTCGACCAGACGGGCGATGTAAGGCTGACAGCTGTGATACGGAATGCCGCAGAGAGGCACCTCTTCCACCGCCCCTTTGTTGCGGGATGTCAGAGTGATGTCCAGGACCCGGGATGCGGTGACCGCATCCTCCATGAACATTTCGTAAAAATCGCCTAAACGGAAAAATAGAATCGCGTCAGGATACTGGGATTTGATCTCCAGGTATTGGCGCATCATAGGAGTCGCGTTGGACATGAACAGGCTTACCTCGGGACGACCACTTGCATCACGCAATCGGGTGTGGGATAAGGATTCAACCATCGAAAATTTCGAAAAACAATCGGGAGTTATGTTAACAAACACCCCATTTGATGTAAATAGTAAGGTGAACGCTCGTGACATCTGTCAAATATCTTGACCCGGGCCTCCCACGGTGATAAGTAAACCCCGCATAGCGCGGGAGGAATTTATTGATGAGCATCTACGCTGAAAAGCCCGAAGATACCCTGTTTGCAGAAAAGAATTTCGAGATCCATACCCTGGAGGATGAAATCCGGGTCAGCGACCTCTGCGACCGTCTCCTCAAACTCTATTATTTGTACCAGGTTGAAGACAAAGGGCTTGCCCCGGAACAGGCCAGCGCCCTGGCGTACGGGGCCTCCTACTTCCTGAAGGATTTTATCGTCGACCATTGTCGGGAAAATATCCTGACTCCGGCCAGGGGACGTGTACGTCAATTTGCCGGCAACTGGTATATTGTCAAGAATCTCGAACCCAATATGGTCGAACTGCAGACGATTCTGGACGGGGTGAAATCTTTTTACCAGTACGCCGCTATGGTAAAAATGCTGTCTTCCGAAAGACTTGCCCCTATCGAAGCGGAATGCGCCGACCTGAGCTTCTACAAAGAACGCATCGAAAGCTTTTGGGCGATCGAAAAAGACGGCTATTCCCACTGGGAAACAGCCTGTTCGCTGAAAGACTAGACGGTTGGCAAGGCACTGACATGTCGAATACCGATCCCAAAATTGCGGCGGCCCGCGTCTCCATCGCCATGGCGACCACCCTGGCGGGATTGAAGCTGATTACCGGAATCCTGACCGGATCGATGGCGGTGCTGTCCTCCGCCATCGATTCGCTGCTCGACATCCTGATGTCTGCGGTCAACTTCCTGGCCATCCGTCAAGCCGTCCAACCGGCTGACAAATGCCACCCGTTCGGTCACGGAAAATACGAGACCCTGGCAACCATCATCCAGTCACTGGTCATTGCTTTGTCAGGATGCTGGATCATTTACGAAGCGGGAAGACGTCTTTATCACGGTGTTGAACTGGCCCGACTCAACCAGGGGATCGTCGTCCTGGTGATTAGTGCTATCGCTTCCTGGTGGGTCAGCCGTTACCTGAAACGCGCCGCGAAAAAAACCGACTCCTCAGCTCTTGAGGCCGACTCCCTGCATTTCAGCATGGACGTTTACACCAACAGTGCTCTGGTGCTGGGATTGATCGTCATTTCTTTCGTGGAAATCCCCTGGCTCGACCCTGTTCTGTCCATCCTCGTCGCTCTTTATATTTTGTTCGAAGCGGTCCGGCTGGTCCGGCATGGCCTTCGGGACGTACTCGACGAGGAGTTGCCCGAACCGATCAAACAGGAGATCACGGGGCTTATCGACGCCCACAGCAAAATTCTCATCGATTACCACAACCTGCGCACCCGCAGAGCCGGCTCTCAAAAGATCATCGACTTTCACCTGACGGTCTGCAAACACCTCTCCGTCGAGCAGGCCCACGCGATTGCCGATCATCTTGAAAAACGCATACAAAAAGACATTCCCGGTGCGGATGTCACCATCCACATTGACCCATGTCTCGATAAAAGCTGCCCGGGCATGGAAGCCTGCCCCGCAGACAAAACCCGGATAGAAGATCACATCCGAGAAGAAGAGTCCCTGTGCGAATAAAAAAGAGGCGCTGAAATTCAGCGCCTCTTTTTTTCGTAAACGTTTCTGGATGATCAATGTACGCCGCCGATACGCCTTAACCGTTCGAGATTCTCGATCACCCCTCGGCTTCCTTTTTGCCTCTCCTCGACAGCCTCGAAAATTTTGGTCGCAATCTCACTGACGGAACCAACGACGGTTTCAATATCCCGGGTATTGAGTTTTTGTCTTTCCGTGGCCTCGGCCATTTCATCCGCCATCGCCTTGATCTCTTCAATCGAGTGGGCAATGCTTCGGGTTCCCTGAGACTGCTCTCGGGATGCCAGGGAAACTTGCGCCGCCATCTCCCCGAGACGTTCTATGGACTGGGTGACAAAATCCGCACTCTTGGCCACCTCTTCCGTAGCCTTTCGAATCTCACGGGACATATCCATGGACAGCGATGCGCTCTCCAGAATCTGGTCTAGGGACATTTCCATATTTTCCCCAAGGGTAATGCCATCCTGAACCAGCTGCCGGGTAATTTCCACCTGACGTCCCGTCTCGCGGGAATATTTCTGGATTTCGTCAATGATAAAGGAGATGACCCCTGTCGATTGGGCGGTTTCCTGCGACAGCTTGCGGACCTCTTCTGCGACAACGGCAAAGGAGTGTCCGTGTTCACCGGCCTGAGCGGCAATGATCGAGGCATTTAGCGCCAACAGGTTGGTTTTTTGGGAGATCTCGGAAATGACCTCATTGATGCTTCCGACCTCATCGCCCTTCTGGCAAAGACGGTTAATGGAATTCATGGTGCTTTCCACCGCCTGCGATATGCCGTGCAACCCATACTGAGCATTGGCGACCGATTCGGCTCCTTTTTCAGCCTGCTCTTTTACCGTCTGCGACATCTCATGGGCCCGAACGCCATTTTCCTGGACGGACTTCACGGTCGAGGAGATTTCGGTCATGGTCGAAATGGACTTATCCATGAAATCCGTCAGTTGGGAGACATTCTGAACGACCTCATCAATGGACACGGAAATCTCGTTGGCCGCCGAGCGCGTCGTGTTGACAGCATCGCGAACCACATCGGCACCGTTGGAGATTTCAACGGTGGCTTCAACATTGGCTTCCGTGGCCATTCGCAGAGCGGAATTCAGTCGCGCATATTCCTGCCGGTATTTGACCAGTTCCGTGAAAGTTTTCTCGAGCTCCGCCGTCAGGGTATCTACAGCTTCAAGCAAATCAATTTTAGTGATGGTGGAGGCCACTTGATCCGCAAACAGTTTGACGGTGTCCACATCCGTATCTTCGATTCGTTTGCGTTTGACTTTATTGTCCACGCCAAACAATCCAACGACCTCGTCACGAACCACGATCGGACAGATGATAAAACTTTTGGAACGAAGCTGATCAATCTTGTCATAGGGAGGCTGAAGATGATACTCGGCACTCATCCGGGTGATATCGTCGATAAGAAAAAGACGGTTTTCGCTAACCGTCTTGAACAGGGCGCCGGCACGAGAATCCAACGGGAGGGTAATCCCGGAAACATCGTCGTCCCCGCAACCGCGGCTGGCAATGAACTCGAAAACCTTTTTCCTTCGATCAACCATAAGGATATTGACCCGGTCATACTCGAGGATATCATGGAGCCCGTCGGCAGCGAACTTCAAAACCTCACGAACATCCAGGGATTTCTGGATATGATTGCTGATGGCATGGAAATTTTTGATACCGTTGTT